>NZ_JBBMEP010000008.1:0-122072 GCF_040096475.1 Faecalibacterium faecis
CCCCCCCGGCCCCCCCCCCCCCCCCTCTTCTGTAATAATAAAAATAAAATTTCCGCTGTTTATGCCCAGAGCAAAGCGGAGGGCAGCCTAAATAGTAAGTCAATCCATAAACTTTGCCTTCTGCAGAGCAATCAGAATCAGCGGGATGAGCACCAGCTGAGCCACGATGCCCGGCACAGCGGTGAGCAGCGCACCGGACAAAAACGCGCTGAATGGGAAGCTGGAACCGGTCAGGCCGGCCAGCACAAAGCGTACTGCACCCCAGACCAAACGGCCTGCCACCATGGCGGTGACAAGAGAAGCGTACATCATGGGCACGGTGTGCTTCACCTTGTGCCAGAGCACGCCGGACACAAGGCCGTAGGCGGCCAGCTCAAAGGCCATGGCAATGGCGATGGGGAACATCGGCGGCATGCCGAACAGCACCGACCGCACCAGCGGAGCAATGAAGCCCACGGCAAGGCCCCATGGGCCGCCCAGCACAAAGCCGCACAGCAGAATGGGAAAGTGCATCGGGCACAGCATGTTGCCCACCTGCGGCACATGGCCGGTGATCATGGGCAGCACAAAGGCCAGTGCAAGGAACAGTGCAGCCAGCACGAGGCTGCGGGTGGTGGAATGGGGGTTCGTTTTCATAAAAAGCTTCCTCCTTTGGCCAGACAAAAAAGGGGTCTGCCCGGCTTACAAGCCAACGGCAGACCCCTTCGTGGTGTCTATAGCAGCAAAAATAAGATGGCAGAACGCAAAGGCCCCCTGTGGGCTTTGCGCTGCACCGCTGCGTAAGCGCAGCGGTGGATAAAATGCTCCATCAGGATGGAGAACACGGGCTTCTGTCCGCACACCCGGCTTCGTGCCGGAATCTGTGAAAAATATAGCAGATGCCTCTGGCTTTGTCAAGATACGGCAAAAAGCCTGCAATTTAACCAAAAAGCGGCAAATTTCAATGAATATTTCCCCGCGTGTGTACATTTTGCATGAAGAAGCTTGACCTTTTTGCATAGAATAGCTAATATAAACTTGAAAAAGAGCGCGCTGCGGGCAGCAGGACTGCACCGGCGCTGACGAAAGGCTTTTTTGAACATGTGCAAATCTGAGGTTCATACGGGAGGACCATCATGACAAATGCAGAAAAACTTACTCTGGCCAAGCACGCCTGCCACATCCGCATGGGCGTGATCGAGGGCACGCACAGCGCAAAGTGCGGCCATCCGGGCGGCAGTCTGGATATCGCCGAGCTGCTGAGCTACCTCTATTTTGTGGAAATGAACATTGACCCGAAGGACCCCAAGAAGGCCGACCGCGACCGTCTGGTGCTGTCCAAGGGCCATGCTGCACCGGCACTGTATGCAGCGCTGGCAGAGCGCGGCTATTTCCCGGTGGAAGACCTTAAGACCCTGCGTAAGATCGGCAGCTATCTGCAGGGCCACCCCAACATGAACGAGACCCCGGGCGTGGATATGTCCACCGGCAGTCTGGGTCAGGGCGTGTCTGCCGCCTGCGGCATGGCACTGGGTGCCAAGCACGCCGGTAAGCCCATCAACGTCTACACCATCCTGGGCGACGGCGAGGTGGAAGAGGGCGAGTGCTGGGAAGCCTTCATGTTTGCCGCACACTACGGCCTTTCCAACCTGTGCGTTGTGCTGGACCGCAACCACCTGCAGATCGACGGCACCACCGAGACCGTGATGAACAGCGCCCCGCTGGAAGAGAAGATGAAGGCCTTCAACTTCAATGTCGTCACCATCGACGGCCACGACTACGACCAGATCGAAGCCGCCATGCAGGCATTCCATGCAGAGACTGCAAAGCCCACCTGCATCATCATGGACACCACAAAGGGCAAGGGCGTTTCCTATATGACCAACTCTGTGGACTGGCACGGCAAGGGCCCCAACGATGACGAGTACAAGATCGCAATTGAGGAACTGAACGCCGCATACGCCGCGCTGGAGCAGGAGGAAAACTAAGATGGCAGATGTGAAGAAGATTGCTACCCGTGAAAGCTACGGCAACACCCTGAAGGAGCTGGCCGCCGAAGGCCACGAGGATCTGGTGGTGCTGGACGCAGACCTTGCTGCTGCCACCAAGACCGGCATGTTCCGCAAGGCTTACCCGGACCGCCACTTTGACTGCGGCATTGCCGAGGGCAACATGATGGGCGTGGCTGCGGGCCTGTCCACCATGGGCTACGTGCCCTTTGTTTCCAGCTTTGCCATGTTCGCCGCCGGCCGTGCCTTTGAGCAGGTGCGCAACTCCATTGGCTATCCCCACCTGAACGTGAAGATCGGTGCCACCCACGGCGGCATCTCGGTGGGCGAGGACGGCGCTTCCCATCAGTGCTGCGAGGACTTTGCCCTCATGCGCAGCATTCCCGGCATGACCGTGATCTGCCCCGCCGACGATGTGGAGGCCCGCGCCGCTGTGCGTGCTGCCTACGCAATGGAAGGCCCCGTCTATCTGCGCTTTGGCCGTTTGGCTGTGCCTGTGTTCCACGATGCCGAGAACTATCACTTCGAGATCGGCAAGGGCGAGCAGATCACCGAGGGCAGCGACATTGCCATCATCGCCACCGGCCTGATGGTCAACGAAGCCCGCATGGCTGCGGAACAGCTGGCCGCTGAGGGCATCCACGCCCGGGTCATCAACATCCACACCATCAAGCCTCTGGATGAGGAGATCGTCCTCAAGGCTGCAAAGGAGTGCGGCAAGGTCATCACCGCCGAGGAGCACAATGTCATCGGCGGTCTGGGCGAGGCCGTCTGCGCCGTGCTGAGCGAGAAGCTGCCCACCCCTGTGCGCCGCGTAGGCGTGCAGGACGTGTTCGGCTGCTCCGGCCCGGCATGGGACCTGCTGAAGTTCTACGGTCTGGATGCTGCCACCATCTGCAAGACTGCCCACGAAATGCTGGGCAAATAAGCGCTTCTCCCACTGTATCTGCGCCGCCGCGTCATTTGCTGACGCGGCGGCGTTTTTGCATGCCGCAAATTTTTTTGCCAAATACTGCAGGATATGATATGCTTACAGAAAAAGCGGAAGGGAGAATCGCAATGCTGATCGTGGACAAACTTGCGTTTCAGGAAAAACTTTCGGAAGGGGAAAAAACGCTGGCCGCCTATATTTTGGCGCATGGGATGGAAATTGCCAAATATTCCACCCGCAGTCTGGCAGAAGTGACCTACACCTCTCCGCCGACCGTCCTGCGCCTTTGCAAAAAGCTGGGCTTTACCGGCTTTGATGACTTCAAGCAAAATTTTGTGCGTGAACTGGAATATCTCGACCAGCAACAGGGCAAGGTGGATTTCAATTTTCCCTTTGCTGAAAACGACAGCCCCATGCGGGTGGCGCAGAACATCGGCGAGCTGTACGAAGAAGCCGTCAAGGACACTATGCAGCTTCTCCGGTACGAAGACCTGCACAAAGCGGTGCTCCTGCTCAAATATCACGAGGAAATCCACATTTTTTCCGCCGGGACGGCCATCAATCAGGCCGAATCCTTCCGAGAAAAGATGCTCAAGATCGGCAAGCGGGTGGTCATTTTCAACAATCTGAACTACCAGCGGTATCAGGCCTGCTGTCTGTCCGAGAGGGACCTTGCCATGATCATTTCCTATTCCGGCGAAACGGCGCAGATGCTGGAGATTGCCCGGCAGTGCAAACGCTCCGGAACACCCATCCTTGCGCTGACCAGCTTTGGCGAAAACAGCCTGACCTGTTATGCGGATTGCAAGCTGACCCTTTCCACCAAAGAAAGCATCTATCAGAATCTTGGGGACTATGCTTCCCATCTGTCCATGACCCTTCTACTGGACATCTTGTATTCCGAGTACTTCCGGCAGAACTACCAGAAGAATTATACCTACAAGCTGGAACGCGCCCGAGAGCTGGAACAGCACCGCACCTCCACCAATCCTATTTTGTTGAATCTGCACAAAGAAAATGCGGAATGAAACACTGTTCCGTTTTTGATCGTGCAAAAAGAAACAGAAAAATTAACACTGTACCAATAAGTTTAAAAAATGTTGCACAAAAACCTCCCTGCAAGTATTCTATACCTGCAAGGAGGTTTTCAAGCTTATGGAGATGCCAAAAAAGTTCCTGTGGGGCGGTGCGACCGCCGCCAACCAGTACGAAGGTGCCTACCAGACGGATGGCAAGGGCCTGAGCATTGCCGACGTGGAAAAAGGTGCACGCCACGGCGTCCCGCGCGAGATTCATACACAGGTCATGGAGGGCAACTACTACCCTAGCCATGAAGCCGTGGATTTTTACCACCATTACAAAGAGGACATCGCGTTGTTTGCCGAGATGGGCTTCAAGTGCTTCCGAATGTCCATCAACTGGCCGCGCATCTTTCCGCAGGGCGATGAATTGCAGCCGAACGAGGCCGGGCTTGCTTTCTATGACCGTGTGTTCGACGAGCTGCACCGCTACGGGATCGAACCGGTGGTCACGCTTTCGCATTACGAAACGCCGCTGTATCTGGTGCAGCACTATGGTTCCTGGCGTAACCGAGCCCTGATCGATTTCTTTGCCCGGTACTGTGAAACGGTGTTCCGGCGTTACAAGGGAAAGGTCCGGTACTGGATGACCTTCAATGAAATCAACGAGACCATGAACCAGAGCGAGCCATACCATCAGGCAGGCGTGCTCTTTGCCGAAGGCGAGGAGCACAACGCTGTCAAAGCGCTGGTCAGCCACAACATGTTCCTTGCCAGTGCAAAGGCCGTGCAGATCGGGCATGCGGTCGACCCGGAAAATAAAATCGGCTGCATGATCCAGTATCCCACCACCTACCCGCGCACCTGCGCACCCAAGGATGTGCTGGCACAGAGATTCCAGATGATGCCGAACTATTATTACACCGATGTGATGTGCCGCGGACACTACACCAGCCTGTGCACGGCACAGCTGCGGCGCATGGGCACTTCGGTAGAGATGCAGCCGGGCGATGCCGAGCTGCTGGCCGCAGGAACTGTGGATTACATCGCATTCAGCTATTATTTTTCTTCAGTTGCCCGTGCAACGGAAGATACGGATTGCTGTGTAGAACGCAGCAATCCGTATCTCCAGCGTACCGACTGGGATTGGCCCATCGATCCGGACGGCCTGCGCATCGCACTGAATGAGCTGTATGACCGGTATGAACTGCCGCTGTTCGTTGTGGAAAATGGTCTGGGTGCCATCGACACCGTAGAGCCGGATGGCAGCATTCAGGACGATTACCGCATCCGTTTTCTGGGCAGTCACATTGATGCGCTGCGGCAGGCCATTGAGCTGGATGACGTTCCGGTGATCGGCTACACCTGCTGGGGTCCCATCGACATTATTTCGGTGGGCACCGGCGAGATGCGCAAACGGTACGGCTTCATTTACGTAGACAAGAAGGATGACGGCAGCGGCACGTTGGCCCGCAAAAAGAAAAAGTCGTTTGCATGGTACAAAAAAGTCATTGCAAGCAACGGCGCAGACACCGCCCTGTAAGCAATGCATTTTTTAGGATATTGAAGGAGGCAAAACAAATGGATGCAAAGAAAACTGCCCAGCAGGTGCTGGAACAGGTCGGCGGCGCAGAAAATGTTACATTTCTGACCCACTGTGTCACCCGCCTGCGGTTCAACCTCAAGTCAATGGACGGCGTGGACGAGGCCAAGGTCAAAGCCGTACCCGGCGTGGTGGGTGTCGTGAACAAAGGCGGCCAGTATCAGGTCATCATCGGCAACGAAGTAGCTGCCGTGTACGATGAACTGATGAAACTGGGCGACTTCGGCGGTAAGAAAGTCAAACAGCCTGCCGCCCCGGCCGAGGAAAAGAAGAGCAGGGTCAGCATCATTCTGGACACGCTGGCCGGTGTGTTCACCCCGCTGATGCCGTTGATCGCCGGTGCCGGTATGATCAAGGCTCTGCTGTCTGTGCTGACCCTCTTCGGCTGGATCGACAAGAGCGGAAATCTGTACTATTTCCTCAACTTCATCGCAGACTCTTCCTATTACTTCCTGCCGATCTTCCTGGCCAACTCCGCGGCCAAAAAGTTCGGCTGCAACCCGCAGATGGCCATGCTGCTGGGGGCCATCCTGCTGCACCCGAACTTCATTGCCCTGAAAGCCGATGCCGATGTGGTCCATGTGCTGGGTCTGCCGGTGAAGATGGTAACCTATTCTTCCTCAGTCATCCCCATCTTCCTTATCACGCTGGTACTGCCATACGTGGAACGATTTGTCAATAAGGTCGTGCCCTCTGTGGTCAAGTTCATCCTGCGGCCGGTGCTCACCATCCTCATCATGGCTCCCATCTCCCTGTGCGTGCTTGGCCCTCTGGGCAGCATCATCGGCGATGGTCTGGTCAACGTCCTGCTGGCCATTGAAAAGGTCTGCCCCTGGGCACTGCCCACCGTCATCGGTGCCTTTATGCCGTTCCTGGTCATGACCGGTATGCACTACAGCCTGCTGCCCGCTTATGTCAACTCTCTGTCTATGCTGGGCTATGAGACGGTCATCGGCCCCGGTAATCTGCCTTCCAACATTGCACAGGGTGCCGCAGCCCTCTGCGTTGCCATCAAGACCAAAAACAAGAACTTCCGTCAGCTGGCCGTTTCCGGCGGTGTGACCGCTCTGCTGGGCGTGACGGAGCCTGCTCTGTTCGGCGTCAACGTCCGTCTGCGTAAGCCTCTCATCGCCACCACCATCGGCGGTGGTCTGGGCGGCCTGTATGCCGGTTTGACCGGTGTGCGCCGTTTTGGCGGCGGTGGTGCCGGTCTGGCAGCCATCGGCCTGTATGTCGGTGAAAATCCCATGAACGTGATCAACGCACTGATCTCTGCCGCGATCGCCTTTGTGGCCACCTTTGCGATCCTCTGGTTCATCGGTTTTGATGATGTGCCGGAAGAAGCCTGATCTCTTCTGAAACAAGCAGCGCCGGAACGATTTTGCCGTTCCGGCGCTGCTTTTTACGCCTCTCCCAGCAGCTTTGCGCGGCTGGCGTATACAGCGGTAAATACCTCCCGCAGCCGTTGGATCTCGGGACGCGGGTCGTCCCGCAGGGTCAGCAGACAGGTGTCCGGCAACGGCAGCTGCAGCGGCAGGTACCATGCCGCCGGAAAGGCCGGGTATTTCATCGGGCACAAAAACATGCCGCGCCCGGCAAGCAGATCGTTGTAAACACACTCGTAGTTTTCCACCATGTGCCAGCTTGGTGCGGAAAACGGCAGGCCGGGCTGAACAACGGCAAGATCCACCATTTCCTGATACAGCGGCTCATAAAACAGCTGCTGCCCGGCAAGATCGGCCAGCGCCAGAGTGCTGCGCCCTGTGAGCGGGTGCTCCGGCGATACGATCAGGTAAAAGGTGTTGTGCAGGATGGGGGTGCGCTCGATCTCCGGCTGCAACGGCCCAAAGGGCAGATAGAGGGCTGCGTCTGCCTCGCTGCAGAGCATTTCGTGGGGGTTGCGTGACACGGGCCGAGTGTCCACCGCAAACTCATATCCCGGCAGTGCGGCGTGCAGCCGTGCCATCAGGATGGGATAAATGGGGTCACGCTGCAGCAGCACCGGCGGCAGGCGCAGGGTCAGCGTGCGCCGCCGGGCAAAGCCCTTCAGCGCGGTGCGGGCGTTCAGGATGCTGCGATAGATCCCCTCCGCCTGCGGCACAAAGGCCCGGCCTGCTTCGGTCAGCGCCACGCGGGTGGTGCTGCGCTCAAACAGGGCCAGATCCAGCTCCTTTTCCAGACTGCGGATCTGGTAGCTGAGGGCGGGCTGGGTGCAGTACAGCTCCCGGGCGGCTGTGGTAAAATTCAGGGTCCGGCTCACGGTGAGAAAACACAGCAGCTGGTGGTCGTTCATCCGAAAAAAGCTCCTTTCTGTGCAGGGGAAGATCCGTCTGCTCTCAGTATAGCATGGTGGGAGACAGTTATAAACACTTTTTATTAGGACGACAAAATTTTTTTGTTTCCCTTTTACTTCGTTATATTTTATACTAAGTGCGGCGCGGGAAAAACTCCCGCAGAGACGAAGAGAAATTGATGAGAAGAAAGAGGAAATCCAAATGGAAAAGATCTCCCGCAAAGGCTTTTTGAAGGTCGCCGCCGCTGCCGCCATGAGCGGTGTTACCGCCGGTGCACTGGCTGCCTGCAACTCCGCAGCTTCTTCCAGCACCGCCGCTTCCGGCGATGCCATCTACACCGCCGGTACCTACACCGGCACGGCCACCGGCATCGGTGAGGTGAAGGTGACCATGACCTTCAGCGAGACCGCCATCACCGAGGTGGTCATCGATGCTTCCAACGAGACCGAGAGCATCGGCGGCGTGGCCGCACCCACCCTGCAGGAGGCCATCATGGCCGCACAGGGTACCGAGATCGATAACATCTCCGGCGCCACCGTCACCACCAACGCGGTCAAGAAGGCTGCCGCCAGCTGCATCGAGCAGGCTATGGGCGTTGCTTCCGAAGAGCCTGCTGCAGATACCGCCGGGGATACCGGCGATGACTGGCTGGGCGAAGAGCCGGACGTGCAGGCCAGTGAGACCCAGGACTTTGATGTGGTCATCATCGGCGCCGGTCTGTCCGGCGTCTGCGCTGCCCGTGCGGCTGCCGAGGAGGGCGCAAAAGTTGCCATCGTGGAAAAGAGCTCTTCCTTCAACTGCCGCAGCGGCGAGTATGCCCTGCTGAACGGCAGCCTGAACAAGCGCTGGGGCCGTGAGAACATCGTGGACGAGGATGTTGTGGTCGACCGCCTGATGCGCGAGTGCACCTACCGCAACAAGCGCTCCATCCTGAAAAAGTGGGCTTCCCATGCACACGAGGTCATGGACTGGTTCATCGAGGCTTACCCCGAGCTGACCATCTGCGACTCCACCCGTGAGGCCGTGACCCAGGAGCAGTTCGACAAGGGTATTCTGGTGCCGCTGGCATGGCCTCAGCCCGAGCACTACGATTACCGCAACGAAGAGTTCCCCACCTTCCCTTCCAGCATGGAGTTCCGCTCTTCCCGCAAGGATCAGCAGGGCTTTATAGTGGAAGCCAACCTGAACAAGGCCGTTGAGAACGGTGCACAGACCTTCTTCGGCTGCTTCGGCACCAAGCTGCTGAAGGACAGCGACGGCCGCGTGACCGGCGTGATCATCCGCGACGCACAGAATGACAACAAGTACATCCAGCTCAACGCTTCCAAGGGCGTGATCCTGGCTACCGGCGACAACTCCGGCGACGAGAAGATCATGAAGCATTTTGCTCCCGAGATCGTGGAGAAGAAGATCGCCAACATGGGTGCCATGGGTATGCTGGGCGTTGACGTGGAGGGCAAGACCGTGGAGACCGGCGACGGCCTGCGCATGGGCGCATGGATCGGCGCAAAGGTGCAGGATTTCCACGCACCGATGACCCACCACATGGGCAGCGGCATGGGCGTGACCCCCTTCCTGCAGATCAACAAGCGCGGCGACCGTTTCATGAACGAGTGCATCCCCGGCCAGCAGCTGGAAAACCAGATCGAGCTGCAGCCCGAGTGCACCTCCTTCCAGCTGTACGACTCCAAGTGGGGCGAAGAGGTGCCCTACATGCCCGCAAACCACGGCGGCCTGTGCTACATCATCCCCGAGGATGAGGATGAGTCCAACCCCAACTACACCGACCGTCAGTACACCAAGATCAGCGCAAAGGCCGAGGCTTACCAGTTCAAGGCCGATACACTGGAAGACCTGCTGACCCAGTGCGGCTTTGAGGGCGATGCACTGGATAATGCACTGGCTTCCGTCGAGCGCTACAACGAGCTGGCCAAGGCCGGTTCCGACGATGACTTCGGCAAGCCCGCAAGCCGGATGTTCGCGCTGGAGAATCCCCCGTACTATGCATGCCAGTGGGGCACCACTTCCATGCTGGTGTGCGTGGGCGGCCTGGAGAGCGACGAGAACTGCCACACCTTCACCGAGGAGGACCCCGCCAGCCCCAAGCGCGACATCATCAAGGGCCTGTATGTCTGCGGCAATGTGCAGGGCAGCCGCTACGCAGTGGAATACCCCATCTGCATGCGCGGCATCAGCCACAGCCTGTGCGTCTACTACGGCTACATCGCCGGCAAGAACTGCGTGGCCGGTGTCTGATACCCTGCTGACAGAACACTGAAATAAGCGTTTCTCTGCCCGGAGCAGTATTCTTTCTTCCTGCTCCGGGCTTTTTTGCGCCCCAATGTGACCCGGTTACGGAAAAGCCCCGGCGTTTTGGGTATACTGATGCCATAAGAACAACCACGAACGAACCCTTTCAGGAGGTAGAAATATGGCAGTTGTTACGATCACGAAGGAAAATTTTGAGCAGGAGGTACTGCAGAGCGCAAAGCCTGTCCTGCTGGACTTCTGGGCCAGCTGGTGCGGCCCCTGCCGGATGCTCAGTCCCGTTGTGGACGAGGTGGCCGAGGAGCGCACCGACGTGAAGGTGGGCAAGGTGAACGTGGACGAGCAGCCGGAGCTGGCCGGCCAGTTCGGCGTGATGAGCATCCCCACCCTGCTGGTGTTTGAGCAGGGCAAGCTGGTGCGTCAGGCCGTGGGTGCCCGCCCGAAAGCCAGTGTGCTGGACCTGCTTGGGTAAATATGCGTGCTGAAAAGGAGCTGTTGCGCCATGCAACGGCTCCTTTTCTTCTTTTCCCTGTACAAACGCACAGAAAAATCGTATCATTGAGTTGAAAACACCGTCACTTTCCTACTTTACAACTTTACCTAGATAAAGTAAAATAAACTCAAGTAAGAAATGGGGGAACCGACAATGGAATTCAGCATTGCAAACCTGCAGCCCAAGGAGCGCGCCTCCTTTGCGCTGCGCGCCTTGTACGAAGCGGCGGGCTGCCGCAAGTATCATATGGGCCGGTTTGAGGAGTACGGCCTGTATCAGGAGAACCGCAGCTTTTTGTCGTCCGAGCAGGTCATCACCTTTACCGATCTGGATGGCCGTCTGCTGGCCCTCAAGCCGGACGTGACCCTCTCCATTGCCAAGACGGCGCAGCCCGCCCCCGGCGAGACCCTGTGCTACTACTATCACGAGAACGTCTACCGCCCTTCCGCCGAGAGCCACACCTTTAAAGAAATCAGCCAGATGGGCCTTGAGATGCTGGGTGCGGTGGGCGAAGCACAGGTGCAGCAGGCGGTGTGTCTGGCGGCGCGGTCGCTGGATGCACTGGGGGCCGAGTGGGTGCTGGAAGTGAGCCACATGGGCTACCTGTTCGGCCTGTTCGACGCGCTGGGCGTGCCGGATGCCGCCCGCGCAAAGCTGCTGGAAAAGCTGCGGGAGAAAAACGCCCACGAGCTGCGGGCTGCAGCCGGAGCAGCCGGTCTTGCCGATGCCGCCGATACCCTGTGCAGCGTGCTGAACCTCTGCGGCAGCTATGCCGATACCCTTGCAAAGGCTGCTGCCCTGTGCCGCAACGACGCCATGCGCGCGGCGGTGGCCGAGCTGGAAGCGCTGGCTGTGCCGCTGGAAAAGGCGGGCGGCGTGATCCGGCTGGACATGACGCTGGCCGGTGAGATGGAATACTACAACGGCCTTGTGTTTCAGGGCTACCTGAAAGCCCTGCCCCGTCCCCTGCTCAAGGGCGGCCGCTACGACCTGTTGATGCAGAAGTTCACCCCCGGTGCCGGTGCCATCGGCTTTGCGGTCTATCTGGACGAGCTGGACCGCCTGAGCGCCCCGCTGCCGCCGGTGCAGAAGAACAGCACCGACAGGGTGATGCTGAACGTGGCTCTGCCCAAGGGCCGTCTGGGCGATAAGGTGTATAACCTGCTGGCGGGCATCGGCTACGGCTGCCCGGAGGACTACAACACCACCCGCAAGCTGGTGGTGGAAAACCCGGAGGCCGGCATCCGCTACTTCCTCGTCAAACCCAGCGATGTTGCCATCTATGTGGAGCACGGTGCCGCCGATGTGGGCATCGTGGGAAAGGACATCCTCACAGAGGCTTCTGCCGATGTGTACGAGCTGCTGGACACCGGCCTTGGCAAATGCCGCATGTGCGTTGCAGCCTCGGCCGATTACAAGGACGACCCCAGCCGCCCGGTGCGGGTGGCCACCAAATTCGTCAACATTGCAAAGAGCTACTACGCATCCATGGGGCGGGACATCGATATCATCAAGCTGAACGGCTCCATTGAGCTGGCCCCCATTCTGGGCCTTTCGGACGTCATCGTGGATATCGTGGAGACCGGCACCACCCTGCGGGAGAACGGCCTGAAGGTGGTCACCGAGTTCATGCCCATCTCGGCCCGGTTCATTGCCAACAAGGCCAGCTACCAGTTCAAGCACGCCGAAATGGACACCATGCTGGAAAAGCTGCGGGCGGAACTGCAGAACAAGGAGGAAGCAAAATGATCAAGCTGTATAACTTTGACGAGCTGAAGCCCGAAGAGATCCTGAACCGCGACATCCGCGCGGAAAAGAACGTAGAGGATGTGGTGGACGGCATCATTGCCGATGTGCGCGCCCGGGGCGACGATGCCCTGAAGGATTATGCGCTGAAATTTGACGGCGCGAAGATCGATGCCCTGCAGGTGACGCAGGAGGAGATCGACGAAGCCTTTGCGGGCATGGACCCCTACTTCCTCGAAACGCTGCGCGAAGCCGCCGCCAACATCGAGAGCTTCCACCGCCAGCAGGTGCACAAGAATTTTGTGGTGAACGACAAGCCCGGCATCGTGCTGGGCCAGAAATATACCCCCATTGAAAAGGCCGGTGTCTATGTGCCCGGCGGCACGGCGGCCTATCCCTCCACCGTGCTCATGGACGTGATCCCGGCAAAGGTGGCAGGCGTGTCCGAAATCGTCATGACCACCCCCGCCGGAAAGGACGGCAGGGTGAACCCGGTCATCCTTGCCGCCGCTGCCACCGCAGGCGTGACCAAGATCTTCAAGACCGGCGGCGCACAGGCTGTGGCGGCTCTCGCCTACGGCACCCAGAGCATCCCTGCGGTGGATAAGATCGTTGGCCCCGGCAACATCTACGTTGCCACCGCCAAGCGCAAGGTGTTCGGCAAGGTGGGCATCGATATGATCGCCGGCCCCAGCGAAATTCTGGTGCTGGCCGACGGCGGCTGCAACCCTGCATGGGTGGCGGCGGACCTGCTGAGTCAGGCCGAGCACGACAAACTGGCAAGCCCGGTCCTCGTCACCGACAGCCCGGAGCTGGCCAAGGCCGTGCAGGCGGAGCTGGAGGTGCAGATCCCGCAGCTGCCCCGTGCCGCCATCGCCCGCGCCAGCGTGGACGACAACGGCAAGATCATCCTCTGCACCGACCTGCACAAGGCCATTGAAGCCTGCAACATCATTGCACCGGAACATCTGGAAGTGTGCGTGGAGGACCCCTTCGGCGTGCTGAACGAGATCAAAAACGCAGGCAGCATCTTCCTTGGCCGCAACGTGCCGGAAGCGCTGGGCGATTACTTTGCAGGCCCCAACCACACCCTGCCCACCAGCGGCACCGCCCGCTTCTCAAGCCCCTTGGGCGTAGACGACTTTGTAAAGAAGTCCAGCTTCCTCTACTACACCCGGGAAGCGCTGGGCGAAGTAGCCCCCCGCATCGCCGATTTTGCCGAGCGCGAGGGCCTGCACGCCCACGCCCGCAGCGTGACCATCCGGTATGAAAAGTGAGGATTTGAACCATGAGTAAATTCCTTTCTCCCACGCTGGCCGCTGTCACTCCCTACACCCCGGGTGAGCAGCCGCAGGATCAGCAGTACATCAAACTGAACACCAACGAAAGCCCCTATCTGCCCTCCCCGGCGGTGATCGCTGCCGTGAGCGAGCACGAGGTGGAAAAGCTGCGCCTTTACTCCGACCCCGCCTGTGCCGACCTGCTCAAGGCGGCCGCAGCCCACTTCGGTTTGCAGCCGGAGCAGATCATGCCCGGCAATGGCAGCGACGAGAACCTCTTCTTTGCGCTGCGTGCCTTCTGCGACGCAGACCACCCGCTGGCCTATGCCGACATCACCTACGGCTGCTACGGCGTGTGGTGCGGGCTGATGCACATTCCCAGCCGCATCATCCCGCTGAAAGAGGATTTCACCCTTGACCCGAAGGACTACTACGGCCTGAACCAGACCATCGTCCTTGCAAACCCCAACGCCCCCACCGGCATTGCACTGCCCCGGGCGGAAATTGAGGGCATCTTAAAGGCAAACCCGAACAATGTGGTCATTGTGGACGAGGCCTATGTGGACTTTGGCGGCGAGAGCTGCGTGCCCCTCATCGACCAGTACGAGAACCTGCTGGTGGTGCAGACCTTTTCCAAGTCCCGGCAGCTGGCCGGTGCGCGTCTGGGTCTTGCCATGGGCAATGCAAAGCTCATTGCCGACCTGAACCGGGTCAAGTTCAGCCTGAACCCCTACAACATCAACCGCCTGACCCTGAAGGCCGGGCAGGCCGCGCTGGAAGATACCGCTTATTTTGACAGGACCCGCGCCGCCATCGTGGACACCCGCGCATGGACAAAACAACAGCTGGAACAGCGCGGATTTGCCGTGCTGGACAGCCGTTCCAACTTCCTGTTTGCAAGTACCAACAGGAAAGACGGCAAGACACTCTACAAAGAGTTGAAGAAAAACGGCATTCTGGTGCGCCATTTCGACGCGCCCCGCATCCAGAACTGGCTGCGCATCACCATTGGCACGCCGGAACAGATGCAGACGTTTATGGAAACGCTGGATAAGATCATGGAGGAATGAACCATGCCGAACCGAATGATCTCGCTGGAACGCAACACCAATGAGACCCAGATCGACCTTACCCTTGATCTGGACGGCACCGGCCGCTACGAGGTAGACACCGGGTGCGGCTTTCTGAACCACATGCTGGAGTTGTTCGCCCGCCATGGCCGTTTTGACTTAGTGCTCACCTGCCACGGCGATGTGCAGGTGGACTACCACCACACCACCGAGGATGTGGGCATTGCACTGGGTCAGGCCTTTGCACGGGCACTGGGCGATATGCGCGGCATCCAGCGCTACGGCAGCTTTTATCTGCCCATGGATGAAGCGCTGATCCTGTGCGCCGTCGATCTTTCGGGCCGCTGCACCCTGAACTGGGATGTCCGTTGCAGCACCGAAAAGGTGGGCGATTTTGACGTGGAGTGCGCCAAGGAATTCTGGCTGGGCTTTGCCCGCAGCGTGCCCGCCACGATCCACTTTGTACAATTTGCGGGAGAAAATACCCACCACATCCTCGAGGCCTGCTTCAAGGGCGCAGGCCATGCACTGGGCGCGGCCGTGAAGATCGACGAAGCCCACAAGGACGAAATTCCTTCCACGAAAGGACTGCTGGTATGATCGCAATTATCGATTATGGCGTGGGCAACCTGTTCAGCCTGAAGTCCAGCCTGAAGCAGCTGGGACTGGAAGCCGTTGTGACTGCGGATGCGGACACCATCCGCAAAGCCGACCGGCTGATCCTGCCGGGCGTGGGCGCTTTTGCCGATGCCATGGCCAAGCTGGAGGCGACGGGCCTTGTACCGGTCATGAAAGAAGAAGCCGAAAGGAAGCCGCTGCTGGGCATCTGCCTTGGTATGCAGCTGCTGTTTGAAAAGAGCTACGAGTACGGTGAGCACGAAGGCCTCGGCTTTGTGAAGGGCGAGGTCTGCCCGCTGGAGCCCGACCTTGCGGACAAGAGCCTGAAGGTGCCGCAGATCGGCTGGAACGCCTTGCACATTGTAAAGGACGACCCGCTGTTCAAGTACATCCGTGAGGGAGAATACGTCTATTACGTCCACAGCTACTACGGCAAGAACTGTACGGAGAGTACACTGGCTGTGAGCGACTATTCCATTCCTGTCACCGGCGCGGTGCGGGCGGGCAGGGTGTACGGCACCCAGTTCCACCCGGAAAAGAGCGGGGATACCGGACTACGAATTTTGAAGGCGTTTGCGGAGCTATAACCCTCTCAGTCAACGCCTGCGGCGTTGCCAGCTCCCCCGAAGGGGGAGCTTCTAAAGAGTGAACCGTAAAATGTAAAAAGCTCTCCCTTCGGGAGAGCTGGCGAGCGAATGCGAGCCTGAGAGGGTTCGTTTCTGAAGGAGATTCAAATGCAATTATTTCCAGCCATTGACCTGCGGGGCGGCAAGGTGGTGCGCCTGACGCAGGGCGACTACAGCCGCATGACCGTCTACGGCGAGGATCCCTGTGCACAGGCGCGGGAGTTCCTTGCAGCGGGGGCCAAAAATCTGCACGTCGTCGATCTGGACGGCGCAAAGGACGGCACCCTTTCAAACTACGATACCATTGCCGCGCTGGCAAAACAGGGCGGCTTATACATTGAGGTGGGCGGCGGCATCCGCACCGAGGAACGCATTGAAACATACCTCTCCCTCGGCGTGGGCCGCTGCATCCTTGGCAGCGTGGCGGTGACGGATTTTGCCTTTACCGCCCGGATGCTGAAAAAATACGGCGATAAAATTGCCGTGGGCGTGGACGCAAAGGACGGCTATGTGGCCATCCATGGCTGGAAGGAAGTGAGCGCCGAGCCGGGCGTGGACTTCTGCAAGCGGCTGGCAGATGCCGGATGCACCGCCATCATCTACACGGACATTGCCTGCGACGGTGCCATGAGGGGCACGAACCTCGGCCTGTACCGCACGCTTGCCAAAGAGGTGCCCGGCGTGGCCTTTACGGCCAGCGGCGGCATCTCGTCCGAAGCAGAGCTTCTGAAACTGAAAAAAATGGGCACTGCCGCTGCCATTTTGGGCAAGAGCCTGTACACCGGCGCACTGGACCTTGTGCGCTGCGTGCAGCTGATGCAGGAGTGAACGGAGGGGAAACGACATGATCACCAAACGCATTATTCCCTGCCTTGATGTGCGCAATGGCCGCGTGGTCAAGGGCACGAACTTTGAAGGCATCCGGGACGTGGCCGACCCGGTGGAAATGGCCCGCATGTACAACGCTGCCGGTGCAGATGAACTTGTGTTCTACGATATCACCGCCAGCTTCGAGGGCCGGGCGCTGTTCACGGATATCCTGACCCGCGTCGCCAGCGAAATTTTTATCCCGCTCACGGTGGGCGGCGGCATCAATACGCTGGAAGACTTCGACCGGGTGCTCAAGTGCGGTGCGGACAAGGTCAGCGTCAACTCGGGCGCACTGAAGGACCCCGGCCTTATCCCGGCGGCGGCACAGCGCTACGGCAACCAGTGCGTGGTGCTCTCTGCCGATGTGAAGCGGGTGGACGGCCAGTTCCGGGTGTTCGCCAAGGGCGGGCGCGAGGACACCGGCCGGGATGCACTGGACTGGATCAGCTGGTGCGTGGACCACGGCGCAGGCGAGATCTGCCTGAACAGCATCGATACCGACGGCGTGCGCAGCGGCTTCGACCTTGAGATGCTGGATGCAGTTGCGGCGCGGGTGAACGTGCCCATCATTGCCAGCGGCGGCGCAGGCAAAAAGGAAGACTTTCTGGAGCTGTTCCACCACAAGGGCATCGACGCAGGCCTTGCGGCGGGCATCTTCCACCAGAAGCTGCTGACCATCCGCGACCTGAAAGAATACCTCAACGCAAACGGCGTGGAGATGCGGCTGTAACGCCGGGGTATTTCTCCCCGGCGCGGGGAGAAGCCGTAACGCGAAACTGGATTTCCGCAAAAACAACCCGCAAACTCTTGCGTTTGCGCACCGAATACGCTAAACTAGTAATATCCCCATCCGGGGAGGGAGAACCGTTATGAATCTGAAATTTGATGAAAAGGGCCTGATCCCTGCCATCGTGCAGGACCACTACACCAAAGAGGTGCTCACCCTCGCGTACATGAACGCCGAGACGCTGGCGCTCACCATCGCCGAGGGCCGCACTGTGTTCTGGAGCCGCAGCCGTCAGGAGATCTGGCGTAAGGGCGAGACCAGCGGCAACGTGCAGCGGGTGGTGTCCATCACCGCCGACTGCGACGCCGATGCTCTGGTGGTGGAAGTGGTCAAATCCGGCCCCGCCTGCCACACCGGCGCCGAGAGCTGCTTCTTCAACGAAGTATACGTCTCGCCGGAGCTGAAGCAGTTCAGCTGGCAGGGCCTGTACCAGCTCATCAAGGGCCGCAAGGATAGCCCCAAGGAGGGCAGCTACACCACCTACCTGTTCGAGAAGGGCAAGGAGAAGATCCTGAAAAAGGTGGGCGAAGAGTGCACCGAGGTCATCATTGCGGGCGAAAAAGAGGATAAGGAAGAGACCGTTTACGAGATCAGCGATCTTGCCTACCATGTTCTGGTGCTGATGGTCAGCGCCGGCATCACGGTGGAGGATGTGACCCGTGAACTGGAAAAACGTCACGTCATTGACCACAAGGTCAAACAGGAAAGGATGCAGTGAATTATCTATGGCAGATTATAAGAAGTCCAGTGTCCATTGCCACTCCACCATGTGCGATGGCAAAAATACCTTGCAGGATATGGCAAGTGCTGCGTGTGCGCAGGGCTTGACCACGCTGGGCTTCACCGGCCATAGCTACACCCAGCGCGACCGCGAATACTGCATGAGCCCCAGCCGCACCGCCCAGTACAAGGCCACCATCGCCAAGCTCAAGACCGAGTACAAGGGCAAGGTGGATATCCTGTGCGGCATCGAGTGGGACATCCTCAGCGAGGATAAGCGCACCGGCTACGATTACTGGATCGGCAGCGCACACCACCTGTACGGCAAGAACACCGGCAAGTATTACGAGATCGATTTCCGCCCGCAGGACCTGTGGGACTGCATCAACGATGATTTTGACGCAGATCCCCTTGCCGCTGTGGAAGCCTACTTTGCCGAGGTGGAAAAGGTGGCCGCCCTCAAGCCGGATATTCTGGCCCACATCGACCTGATCAAGAAGCTGAATGCCAACGGCGAGTTCTTCGACGAAGAATCGCCCCGCTACAAGGCCGCTGCCCTCAAGGCCCTGCAGGCCGCAAAGGCAAACGATTGCTTGCTGGAAGTGAACACCGGCGGCGTGTACCGCGGCTACCGCAAGGACTTCTACCCCGGCCCGTGGCTGCTGGGCGAGTGGCAGAAGATGGGCGGCAAGGTCATCATTACCTCTGATTCTCATGATATCAACAGCCTGACCTACGGCTTTGACGAAGCTGCCGCCGCCATCAAGGCTGCAGGCTTTACCAGCGTGCAGGTGCTTACCGGCAACGGCTTCGAGACGCAGGAGCTGTAAAAAATTGGAGATAACCCTCTCCGTCAATGCTTCGCATTGCCACCTCCCCCGAAAGGGGGAGGTTTTGCTGTTTCTTTTACGCAGCATAAAAGCTCCCCCCTTCGGGGGAGCTGGCGAGCGTCAGCGAGACTGAGAGGGTTGTTTTGCGGTAAAAATAGAACTTTGGAGGAACCCTATGACCCACGCGCAGCCCCAAAAGAAAAGCTTCTTCAACATGAACGTAGACCTGATGCACGGGCCTATTTTAAAAAGCCTGCTGCTGTTCATGCTGCCCATTCTGGTTTCCAACCTGTTCCAGCAGCTCTACAACACGGTGGATACCATGATCGTGGGCAATGTGCTGGGCGATACAGCCCTTGCTGCCATTGGCTCCTGCGGCTCGATCTACGAGCTTTTAGTCGGCTTTGGCATCGGTATCGGCAATGGCCTTGCCATCGTTGCAGCGCGCTCCTACGGCGCGCAGGACGAAGACCTGCTCAAGCGCACGGTGGTGGGGTCGGTCGTCATTGGCCTGATCGCGTCGCTGGTCATTACAACGGCAGGCTTTTTCGGTCTGCGTGCCCTGCTGCAGCTGCTGGATACCCCGGCAGAAATTCTGGAAGATGCCTACAGCTACATCATCGTGATCGACCTTGGCGTTGTGGTCATGTTTATGTATAACCTGTGCGCAGGCCTGCTGCGCGCCATTGGCAACAGCGTAATGCCGCTGGTGTTCCTGCTCATCAGCTCGGTGCTGAACGTGGGGCTGGACCTGTGGTTCATTGCCGGGGTTGGCATGGGCGTGCGGGGCGCAGCGGTGGCAACGGTCATTGCACAGGGCATCTCGGTGGTGCTGTGCGTTCTGTACGTGCTGGCAAGGGTGCGCATCCTCATCCCGGAGAAAAAGCATTTCGCCGTGGGCAGTCATCTCTACTGGGAGCTGTTCAGCCAGAGCATCTCCATGGGCCTGATGAGCAGCATCGTGTCTGCGGGTTCGGTGGTGCTGCAGTACGGCATCAACGGGCTTGGCACCCTGACCATTGCGGGGCACACCGCTGCCCGCAAGCTGTTTGCCTTTACGGATATGCCGCTCATCTCCATGGCGAACGCTGGTTCCACCTTCGTTTCCCAGAACCGCGGCGCAAACCAGCCCGACCGTGTGCGCAGGGGAATGCGGCAGATGTATCTGTACTCGGTGGTGGTGATGGTCGCCGCCGTGGTGCTGATGAGCTTTGGTGCTCAGTGGATGGTGCAGCTGATCTCCGGCTCTTCGGAACCCATTGTGCTGGAAAACGGTGCGCGGTACCTGCTGTGGAACGCACCGTTCTATGCGGTGCTGGGCGTGCTGCTGTGCACCCGCTACGCGCTGCAGAGCCTTGGCCAGAAGGTGCTGCCGCTGTTCTCCAGCGTGATCGAGCTGGTGGGCAAGGTGATCTTTGTGCTGGTGTTCATCCCGAAATTCCAGTACAATGCGGTCATCCTGTGCGAGCCCATCATCTGGTGCTTCATGACGGCATATCTGGTGGCGGTGTACCTGCACGAGCCCTTTGTGTTCCCGAAAAAATAACCCTCTCAGTTATCGCTGTGCGATGCCAGCTCTCCCGAAAGGGAGAGCTTTTTGCATTTTACGGGAAGCACAAAGAAAGCTCCCCCTTTTGGGGGAGCTGGATGCGAACAAAGTGAGCAGACTGAAAGGGGTTACAGCGCCGAATAGCCAAAGCTGTTCACCAGCGCATCGATGTGCTGGCCGGCCTTGCACAGGGGGCAGTCGCGGCTGTCAAAGCTGGCGTAGTCCGGCAGGCTGGCGGGGTCAAAGATGGAGGTGACTTCATAGCCCATGCACTCATGGGTGGTGGCAAAAATAGCGGAAAGGCCTGCCACGGTGCCGCCGTAGTAGTTCACGGCCTCCACAGCGGCCTGCACGGTGTAACCGGTGGTGATGGAAGCGGACAGAATGAGCACATGCTTGCCCTTGACCATGGGGGCCAGATTGTCGCGCAGGATGATCTGGCTGCCGGTGGTGTACTCCGGGGTGATTACATAAATGGTCTGGTGGGCGTTCATGTTGGCAAAGCCGTCCTTGGTCAGCTCGTTGGCAAGGCAGGTGCCGATCACCTGCGTGCCGTCCAGACAGAGCACGGTGTCCACAATGGTGCTGTGCTGGTAAGCGGCCACCAGCTCCTTTGCCACGGCCTTGGCCTCGGAAAGGCGGGACTTCTGGGTGGTGACATCGATGTAATAGTTGATATGGCTGTGGCTGGTAGCAAAGTGGCCCTTTGCTACGCGCAGGAACAGATTGCTTTTTTTGGTGGGAAGCTTTACCATATTGATCATCGAAACAACACTCCTTTTCAGGTTTTCCGGGTTGCCCCTCAAATGCAAAAAGCACCGCATCGCTGCGATGCTCCTGCACATTTTTATAACCCTATTGTACCGGAAAAGAAACCTGTGCACAAGGCATAAATCCACTAAAAAACTTTGTGCATTTTACATGATATCGCCCAAAACTTGGATACAAATGGCCCGCATACGCAAAAAGACCTGCACCACAGGGTGCGGGCCTTTAATGCAAAAGTAAAATCAGTCCACAATCGTAACCTTGATGGCATCGGTGATGTCCCAAGTGGCATAGATATCACTGTAGGAATCAGTGATGCTACCGTTTGCGTACATCTTCGGAATGTACAGCACCTGAACCTTGGATGCGCTGGTAAGGTTCTCAATCCCGGAAACCTTCAGCGTAGGAGTCACAGTAGTCTTCGCATCGACACTGGCGTTGGAACCACCTACCAAATCAATCGTGACACCGGAGACACCCTGATAATAAGTATGCAGCTTATTGTCAGCATCGGTAACATTTACCTGGAAATGCTGCTGGTTGACCTGCAGGCTCACCTTGGTATAGATCTCAAACTCGCAAGTGAGCGTAGTACGATTATAGGTGGCGCTCTTCAGCGTGGCTTCACAGATGCCGTCGCCCGGCTTCAGGGTGTCACCGGTCTTGCCGACAGGACGGTTCGGGTTGGAGCAGCCGGTCAGCATGCCGGAACCTGCAATGGCAACAGCGGTAAGAGCGGTATATTTCATAAAGTCACGGCGGGAGAATGTATAGGACATGTTCGTTCCTCCTTTAAAAAGCAGATCAGTACGGCCTTGCGGCATTACCTATAAGATAGGCGAAACCGGGCCGGATGTCAATGCCTTTTGGCAAAATAAAATGATGAAATTTTGAGCTGTGACGTTGTTTTGCGACGAAATTTCGTCCTGTGCGGGCCGCGTATCAGGCGCGGGTCACGTCTGCAGCGGTCATGACGAAGGTCATGGTCTTATCCGCTGCAAAGGTGGGCATGTAAGTAACGCTCAGCTGCTGCCAGCCCTTGGGGACCATCAGCATCAGCTGCAGATAGCCGGTACCCTGCGGGGGCAGATTGGTGGAATCCGAGAAGGTCTGAGAGTTGGAGTTGTACAGCGAGATGTTGGCACCGCACTCCACGCTCTGGCCGTCGCAGGAAGCAGAGAAATCGGTAGAAGCTGCTGCCAGTGCGTGGAAGTTTGCATCCACGTTCTCCTGCGGGGGCACGGGATAAGCAGCATTGATCTCGGCCAGATTCTGTGCGCCGATGTTGAAGGTCTGGTTCTTGGTGCGATTGACCACGGTGACCAGAACAGCAATGTATTCGTAACCGGCCTGTGCAGGTGCGGTATCAATGTTGAACAGGCTGGTCAGCTGAACGCCAAGGCCGTTCCAGTTGCTGACCTTATCACCGACCTTGACATCCACGATGGTGGCGCTGCCATTCTGCTGGCAGCCGCCCAGCAGGCTTGCTGCGCCCAGAGCAGCAACGGATGCGCCAGTGCACTTGAGGAAGGTACGGCGGGAAATGGAGTTGGACATAAAATAAATCCTCCTTTTGATAGGAAAAACCGTATTCCAGAATGTTCTATTCTGTTTATACCCTTTCTGCCCGAAAGATGCAAGGGTTTGGGGGCTGAATTTACAGCTTTTTCACAGGAATATCACCCTTCGTGGGTAAGGCCCTTCACATGTGTTTCGCTGGTTTTGACCAGATTTAACAGGCTGGGCGTATAAAGCGGGAACTCGCGGGTCAGGCTTTCTGTGGTCATGGTCAGGCAGGCCGGGTCCTTTACGCCCTCGCCGCCGTTCACATCCTGTCCGTCCAGCAGGGCTTCCACGTTGGCTTCGGACATGCGCATCACGGCATCGGAGCAGCCGCGCCAGCGG
Source organism: Faecalibacterium faecis (assembly GCF_040096475.1). Classification (NCBI taxonomy): domain Bacteria; kingdom Bacillati; phylum Bacillota; class Clostridia; order Eubacteriales; family Oscillospiraceae; genus Faecalibacterium; species Faecalibacterium faecis. The sequence goes on from NZ_JBBMEP010000008.1 coordinate 23,366, forward strand.
ATGGGATCGATGCTGAACATACTGGCGGCGTTGTGCGGCTCGGCCGAGTACAGCAGGCGGAACATTTTGGCTACGGCCATCATCAGGTAGGCGCTCACCTCGGTGGTAAGGGCCTTGCTGTGGCACTGGCCGATCTTGGCGTACAGCACGTTCAGGCCGTTGGAGATCAGCTTTTTGTTCATGGTGGGCAGCACGCTGCCGTGGTAGATGTTGTCCTTCATCTTGTCCGGGTTCGGAAGGTCTTCTGCCGAGAGCATCATGCCGTTGCGCTCTGCACTGCGGCCCAGAAGATAATCGCAGGAAACATTATAATAGTCTGCCACGCGCACCACAAAGTCCAGGCCGCATTCGCGGATGCCTTTTTCGTAGTGGGACAGCAGCGCCTGCGAGACGCCAAGATCCTCGGCGGCCTGCTTCTGGGTGATGCCGCGTTCCTTGCGCAGCAGCTTGATGATACGGTTGAATTCCATGATTTTTGGCTCCTCAAAGTTCGATATAGGGGGACATCCTTGTTTTTGGTTTACAGCAGGTTGATTATACACAACGGAAAACCTTTTGTAAAGCAAGAAAAGTGACGATATTTTTCGTTGATTTTCGTCATTTTTGTCAAAAGACTTGCTCTGGACACCATATCTATGCTAAACTATAGGTATTAACGCATACATTTTGTGGCGTGCGCGGGGCCGTAGCTGCCGCCAAAGAGCAAAAAATCTGGCAGACGACACGTTTTTCTGCCAGATTTTTTCTCCGCAGCGGGTTTTGCCGCCCATTCCCGTGCCGCCGCACAGCGATAAAGAGAGGCACTATCCATGAAAACGTTCAAGCTTCATCTCATCCGCCACGGCATGACTGCAGGCAACCTGCAGGGCCTGTACATCGGCAGCGGCACCGACATCCCTCTGTGCGACGAGGGCCGCGCGCAGCTCAATGAGCTGAAAGAGCGGTTCGAGTATCCGCAGGTGGATACCGTGTTCTCCTCCCCGCTGCTGCGCGCGGTGGAAACAGCCAACATCCTGTTCCCGGATGCAAAGCACACCTTTACCGTGCACGACCTGCGGGAGGCCGGCTTTGGCAAGTTTGAGAACAAGCCGGTCAAGGAGCTGGTGCACGACGAGGACTTTAAAAAGTGGATCACCCCCGGCTCCGGCTATGTGCCCGAAGGCGCAGAGCCTACCGACCAGTTCCACGCCCGCTGCGCCGAAAGCCTGATGAAGCTGTTTGAGTATATGATCCGCATGGATGTGACCGAAGCAGCCTGTGTGACCCATGGCGGCGTGATCATGAGCATGCTCAGCCAGCGCGCGGTGCCCACCCGCCGCCCGGAGCAGTGGATGGCAGACCCCGGCTGCGGCTACACCGTGCAGACCGATGTGCAGCTGTGGATGCGGGACCGTCTGGTGGAAGCCATCGACATCGTGCCCTTTGGCTATGCCGATACCCTGCGCGGTCAGGCTGAGACCGAGGAGAACGAAGCCTTTGAATAAGGATTCGGTTACAGTTTCGGCCCATCCCTTGACAGAAGCGGCGCAATCCTTTATTGTATAAGGGAACGATTATTTTAGGAGGAAGTTCCATGTCCCAGTCCATTTCCCGCCGGTCATTCCTGAAATGTGCCGGCTCCGGTGCGGTCAGCCTTGCGGCAGCGCTGCTCACCGGCGTACCTGCAGCGGCACAGCAGCCGCATCTTGCAGGCGAACCTGCCCTGCTGGACGGCAAAGCTGCCGTGGAGCTGCTGGGCTATGCCCCTGCGCAGGAAATGGGCAATGTGCTGGTGTACCTCTCGGTGGAGAACCTCTCCGCATCCACCCTGCCGGTGGGCGCAAGCTATCTGCAGAGCCGTGAGGTGTGCACGCTTGGCGACCTGTACAGTATGGGCACCGGCGTTACCGCTGTGTGCGATGGCAAGCCGGTGCGCTGCGGCAGCTTTGCTGCGCCGCTCTACGGCGAGAACGCGGCGGATGCTTCGGTGTTCACCCTGAACCTGACGGCAGGCCGCGGCGCGCTGCTGCACTGCTTCTGCGCAGTGCCGGACAACTGGCAGACGCTGGAGCTGACCTATCACCCGGATTTCGCGGCGGGCCGCAGCGTGACCTTTACGGTCAACCGCAGCACTGACCACGCCGTGCTGGGCGTGGTGCCCACCTCTCCTGCCGAGGTCGGCAGCGTGGTGGATCTGTAACTCCTTCAGTCTCGCATACGCTCGACAGCTCCCTCGGAGAGGGAGCCTCTGGCGAAAGGAAAACTTGGCCGTATTGCCAAAGCCTCCCTCCATGAGAAAGACTTCCCCCGGCCGGGACAGATTCTCCCCGCGCCGGGGAGAAATGTCACCGCAGGTGACAAAGAGAGGAGCAGATGTCACGCAAGTGACAAAAAGGGGAACAGTGGCATCGCGTCAGCGATGACGGAAGGAGTTCCTGAACGGAATAAAAGACCATCTGAGATGCAGTTAAAAATGCCTCAGATGGTCTTTTTTTGTTTTGTCAATTCAGCACATTCTGCCCGGCGGAATCCAATACCGTCAGCTCCTGCCCGGTCACGCTGGAGACCAGCGCAATGTAGCTGCGTCCGGTGCGGATGGTCAGCGGCCTGCCGTCGGCATCGTAAAAGGCAAAGGTGGAGCCTGTGCCCTGCGTCCATGTGATGTGCCACAGCTGGCTGCCGTTCAGCCAGACACCGCCGCCAAGGGACAGGTCGTAGTCCAGCGTGGTGCCGTCGTCCCGCAGGCTGGAAGCGGAGTAAAGGACCAGCAAATTGTCGAATTGCGCCTGCGCGCCGGTGTTGGCATCCAGCTGGGCGGTGCCGTCGGCACGGAGCATCCCGTAGGTGCCGCTGGCCGCATCGTAGGCAAAGCCGGTGGTGCTTTGGGGCGCAAAGTTGATCTGCACCTGTTCGGCATCCCGGGAACCGGGCTCCGGCAGGCGGGGCTCTTTGGCCTGCGGCAGCAGGGCGGGCAGAGCGGAAATGGCAGAACTGTCCTCGGCAGTGCTGGCCGAGGAGGAAGCGCTGCTGCCGTGGTCGCCCAATGCGCCGGAAAGGTTCAGGCTGCCCAGCACGGAAGCGACCTCCCCGCCGCTGGTATGCCACAGCGGCGCGCCGCTCCAGACATCATCGCAGGAAAAGGCGTTGCGGCCCACTTCCAGCGCGTCCACGGCCCGCAGGTTATAATAATCCAGATAGTTGCGGGCAAACTGCCCTGCACCCCGCTGGATGGGCAGTACTTCCTGCCCGCTGAGCAGCCGCCAGTAAAGATCCTGCCCCAGGGTCACTGGACCGACGGTTGGCATGGCCGATACCGAAGGATAAGCCAAGCACAGGCTGGTGGGCTGGCCGCTCTCGGTCAGGGCTTCCAGCACCACCGATGCGCTGCCAATGCCCCACTGTGTGGTGCTGGAAGCGGCGTTGTCGATCACAACGGCGGCGGTGCGTTCGCCGGGATACTGCAGCTCCTGCCCGGTCAGCGGGTCGGTGGGCGCTGCACTGTCCGGGGCAGTGGGGCCGGACAGTGCACACCCGCACAGCAGGGCTGTGCACAGCACCGCCGTGCCAAGGGCCAGATTCCAGATGCGTTTCATGCGGTTCCCTCGTTACTGATAGCTGAAGTTGGACCACTCGTCGTCGTCCACGATGGCAAGATAGGTCTTGCCACGGTTGAAAAGCATCTGCGCACCGGTCTTGTCGTAGACCAGCAGCGGATGCTCAGGCGAAGCCTTTTCCCAGCGGCCATGCTGTACAGCGCCGCGGCTGAAATAGTAGGCATCGCCGCCGGAGATGTAGCTTACCTGCTGCACATCGCCAGAGTCGCCGGAATAGCGTTCGATGGGCGCAAAGCAGACCAGCAGGTTGTCAAAGCTCAGCTGTTTTGCGCTCAGCTCGTCCACGGTGTTTTCAAATTTGCCGGAGATGCGGCTGTACATCTGCATTTTATAGGTGCGGGACTGCGGATCATAGCGGAAGCTGGTCTTGTAGTGGTCCGAGTGGGTGATGCTGACCGCCTTGCCGGAGGAAGCACCCTGCATGGCGTTCTCCTCGCCGGTGCGGTAGTCCGCAAAGCGGAAGAAGGTGGCGTCGTAATCGTACTTCAGCCCGATGCCCGCGTTGGAAGCGGCCTGCCGGATCTCCTTGCCGGAGGTGAACTCGGTGTGTTCATAGGCCACATCCCGGCCCCGGCTGTCGCGGTGAGCCACATGCGGATGGGTGGGAGTATTAAAGTAGCTCTTGCCGCCGATGTTCAGGCCGGAATAGTTGTATACGTTGATGAATTTGGTGCAGGCGGCGCTCTCACCGTCGTGGTAGTACAGCGCCTGATAGGGCATCAGCAGCTGCAGGAACTGGTCGCGGCCAGAGCGCAGCGGGCCGATCTCCGGGATGGAGTCGGCATCGTGGAACACCGCGCAGAAGCGGGTGATGCCGCCCTCCACCTTGCACTCGATCAGCAGATCGGCAGAGGAAAGGCCGCGCTGCGGACGGGCGTTCTGACGAGAGGTGTTGGAGATGTTATTCACCATCACGCCCACGATACGGCCATTGCTGCGCTTGGCCTCACCGGTCAGCGGGTCGGCATCGTAAGCGGGCAGTGCGGCAAGACTGGCAGCGGGCTGCTCGCCTGCTGCCAGCGAGGAAGCAGCCATGTCCTCCGAGGATGCAGCAGAAGAAGCTGCGCCGGAAGAACTGATGCCCAGTGTCTGCTGGAGCCAGCTGGAAAAATTGCTGCCCAGAATGGCACTGCCGGAAGCACTGCAGCTGGAAAGCGCCAGCGAAGCGGCAGCGGCACCGGTCAGGCGAAGAACAGTACGGCGAGTGATCTTCATAGGAAAAACCTCCTGCAAAAAACGTATCGGCGCGGCCCGGCAGAATGCCAAAGCCGGGAAAAAGTTTGCGGGTGCAGCGCGGCGGGGCGCACACTGCCGGGCAGTAAAACGCAGCGCACTGCAGACGGATTTGATTTGATTGTAACGATTCTTGCCGGGTTTGTAAAGAGGAAGTTATCGGGATGAAGCCCCTTCCGCTGCCGACACCGGAGCATCTTCGATCTGCTGCGCGGATGAAAAGCGGAAGCCCACACCGATGCAGGAGCTTTTTGCGCCTTTTTGCCCGGGAACCCTTGCATTTTTGCGCAAGTTGTGGTAATATTATTCGGCAGTATGTTCACTGCGGAAATATGCGCTCGTAGCTCAGCCGGTAGAGCATCTGACTTTTAATCAGAGGGCCAGGGATTCGAGTTCCCTCGAGCGCACCAAAATCCCACGAAGAATCGTAAGATTCCTCGTGGGATTTTCCTTTTTCTGGGGCTCTGCACACTTTTGCACACTTTTTGCACACCGGCGGGAAAGCCGTGTTTTTCCTTGCATTGTCTGCATTCTGTGCATCGTGAGCGTTTTTTCCATACTTTTTTCAGGCGAACAGCAGGCGGGTGAACTCACGCCGCTGCTCGGGGTTCATCTGTCGGACAACTTTCAGCAGCCCTTCCGGGGTGATCTGGATGCTGTCCGGCAGATTTTCTTTTACCGGCACAGAGCCGGATTTGGGGGAGCTGATGTCCTGTGAATAGAAGTCTGCTTCCAGCTTCTCAGCCAGCTCCAACCGGGGCTTGTCCTGCGTGTGGGCGTAGGTGTCCATCAGGATGCCCGTGGTGGCGTGGCCGGTGTTGCCCTGCACGGCCTTGATGTTGCCGCCGGATTCAATCAACTGGTAAGTGGCACTGGAGTGGCGCAGACCGTGGAACACGATCTTCTCAAACTCCGGGTGCTCTGCACGCCAAGTGCGGTACCATTTAGAAAGGGCTTCCGGGGCAACAGGCATACCGTTGGGCAGGCGGAAGAGCTGGCCACAGTTGCGATATCTGCCATCCATGGCAAGCTCGTCCTGACGGAGCTTTTCCAGCCAAGCCAGCAGTTCCTCTTTCAAGGGTCTCGTCAGATAAAGGGTGCGGCTGGATTTCTTGGTTTTCGGCTTCTTCAGCACCAGTGCGGAGCTGCTGCCCTCACGCTGGTCGGGGAAGATGTGGTAGATCTGATTCGGGTCGGTCTTTTCCAGTGCAGCCTTTTCGGTGCGCTGTAAGCTCCTGCCGACCGTGATGGTCCCACGTCCATCCGCTGCATCGAAGTCGATGTCTCCCGGCTGCAAGCCAAGGATCTCTCCGACACGCAGCGAGAGAATCATGCTCAGATGAACAGCAAGGTGGAGCGTAGGGTCGGTCATGGTCTGCAACGCAGCAAGCATGGTCTTTTCGTCCCAGATGGCACGTTCTTCCGAGGTCGATTTCGGGGCTTCTCTCGGAATCGGTGACTTGAGGAGCAGACCCCACTCAACGGCATAGGAAAAAGCAGTCTTGAGCATGGCGTGGACTTCCCGGATGGAAGCACCCGTCAGAAACTGCCGCTTCTGTTTGTCGGTGAGCGTTTGCTTGACACCCTGCTTATACAGTCCGCGCGGTGTCCGGCTCAGCGTGGCGTAAAACTGTTCGAGGTCATACGTCTGAACCTTCTGAATCTGCTTCTTGCCGAGATAGGGCACGACAAGATTCTGAATCATGGCTACCGTGTGGGTGTAGGTTTTGGGTGCCCACTTGTGCTTGCTGGACTGGATGGGGAGCCACTTGTACAGCATTTCCGCTACCGTCATTGCATCGGGTATGAGGAACGTACCGTCCAAGAGTTCTTTCTCTACCGAGATCTTGCGGTCTTGCGCTTCCTTCTTGGTTTTGAAACTCTCCCAGCCTTCACAGATCCGGCCAGCATGGTCTTTGTATTTGAAACGAACGGAGTAGGAATCTCCGCGCCTGAGAATAGATGCCATAGATATTCCCTCCCTCAGACCGCAGCAAACCAATCGTCAAAGCTCTGCTTGCTTACCCGGATGCTGGTACCGAGGCGGATCACCTTGAAGTCTTTCGTGGTGTTGCACAGATTGTACGCAGCACGGTTGGAGATCGCCAACAGTTGGGCGATCTCCTCCACCCGGTAAACGAGCGGGGCGTGTCGGACGGTTTTGCTGGTCTGGTCAGAAGGTTCTACGGCAGGGGTTTCGGACAATTCCATTGTAGGGGATTCGGGCGCGATTTTCAAGTCCTCACGGGTCAGTTTAGCGGGATTTTTGCGGACATTCGTCATAGGCATGTCTCCTTTGCACTTCTCCAGACCCGGTGCAGCTCCGGTTGAGCTGCACCCTGTGGGCTGGTAAATATGTAAGGGCCTGCCGCTCCTGACCCGAAGCAGCAGCCTAAAAAAGTGCGAGAACTTGAATTTACGCGCCCCACGCGCCCCAAACCACACAAAAGTACCTTTCTGTGTTGATTTTACAGGGCGCATGGCTGAATTGTATGCGCCCTTTTGGGGCGCATCTTGCCTTCTCTCCCGCCCCGAAGGGCGTGTTGCCGCCCTGTATCCGCCCAAAAGGGCGGACACGCGCCCTAGGAAAACAGCGATAACAAGTCGAAACCACTGATTTGGGGCGCGTGGGGCGGGAGAATTTCACTTTTTGTGTGTTTTATGCCGCAGCAAAGGCGGGGTGGACGCATACGCCCCGGAAGCCGCGGTACTTTCCCTCGATGTGCTTGGAAAAGGTCAGGCCATACTTCCCCGCATTTTTCAGCAGGAACTGGCTGAACTTCTTTTGCGGAACAGGCGATTCCAGATTATCCTCGCACCACTTGGTGTAGGCGCGGTAGAGATAGGTGGAGCGTTCCTCGGTGTCGGGCTTAAAGCGGACATACGCTGTTGCCTGCATGAACTGGGTCAGGTTGTCGCTGTCCGCCATGGCTGCTTCGAGGTTCTGGATGGAGCGCTCGCTGATGGTGAACTGATAGCGGTTTGCCAGCAGACGGTGTAACCCCTCCAGCATCCACAGCAGGATGCCGGGACGCTCCTCGGACAACTCTTCGATAAGGAACGGGTTATCCACCCGGGCAGGGTCACGGTCTTTCACCGTGATGAGGATTTGCCTGCGCCAGAAGCCGTCGCTGTCATCGTGAGCAGCCACAAGGTTGCCGTTGCCGAAGCAGATGAAACGAACGTACAGCAGGCCTTGGACAGCCTGCTTGTTTTTCCGCTCGATGCACAAACGGTCCTCTGCGGTGACGATGGACTTGATGTTCCGTGTTTCGGGCAAAGCCACCATGTTCAGATCGTCATCGACCATGACCAGCTTGTACTCCAGATTGGCACTGGCAAAGCGGTTCGTTTCGATGCGGAGGATGGATTCGGAGTGAGAGGCTTCCCCGAACAGCTTCTTCAGCAGCAAGCCGATGCGGGATTTTCCCTCGCCGCCCTTGCCGGTCATGACCAGCATCTTCTGCGCCTTGGTAGACGGGATCAGAAGATAGCCGAGATATTCCTGCAAGGTCAGAATGTCCTCCGGGATGAGCAGACCGTCCAGAAATTCCAGCCACTTGGTCGGTGCGGGGGCATCGGGCTGGTATTCCACGGGGAGCCGGTTCAGGCAGAGTTCCTTTTCCGGCACAAATCTCCGCTCGTCCAGAAAGTAGGTTCCGTTCTGGAGATGGATGCGGTCAAGCTGGGGTTTCCATTCAGGGGTATAGGTTTCGATACGGAGTGCGTCCAGAACCTGCTTCTCCTTCTTGGCAAGGTTGTCGAGCACAAAGTCACGGAGGTCGCTGTGGACTTCGTAGAGCAGTGCGTCCTCGTCTACCTCGCCGTTCTGGTCGAACAGCTTCTGTTTCAGGCACATCATGGGGTGCTTCTCTAAAAGGTACTGGCAGTAAGCGGTTTCACGCACTTTGCCCTTGCTGTCTACCCAAGGGCATTCGCATTCTTCCTCTTCTTCCAGTTCGTCCTCATCACGCCAATCGTCGTTCCTCTTTTTCCAGTCGCTCATGCAATCCCTCCCAATACTTCCGTAGCTCGTTTTCGGTCTGCGGGTCCGGGAGCACCGAACAGTCCAGATAATATTCAACGATGTCAAGGTTCTTTATCGCTTCAAGGAAGCAGGGGTGAAGTTCTTCTGTGGGTGACTGCGGTGCGTATCGGACCCGCCAACGCTGCAGACAGCGGTAATAGTCCAGCAGCTGCTGCCGGACGGTGGGCGGTCTGCGGGGAGCAAGCCGCACCTTGCCGTCGGCAAGTGCCATGCCGAAATCGTTCTTCAACTTTTCCACAGCCTTATAGGGAGAAAGTTGAAAAAGTCTGCCGACAAAATCGATCACATCGCCATCTGCCTGACAGGCGAAACAGTGGAAACGGCTGTCTACCTTCATGCTGGGGTGTTTATCCCCGTGGAAGGGACAGCACATCATGCCGTTCCGGTTTACGGCGAAGCCGTATAGCTCCGCTGCCTGCCGGGTCGAGATGGCGTTCTTTACGTCCGAAAAGACAGAGGTGCTACCCTCCGTCCCAATGGGTGGGGTACAGGCGAAAGGACGAAGCCCGGTGAGGGGCGTGGGTGAGGTTGGGTTTATTCACACATCGATCCGTCAGAGTGTTGTTCATTTGACCTCCTGCTGCGGTACGGCGTGGCTGCGCTCTTCCTTGCGGAAGAAGGCTTCCACGTTCTGTTGTGCGGTGCGGAGTTCACGCAGTTCGATCTGCGCTTTCTTGTAGCGGGTGTAGAAACCGTTTTTCTCCGAGGAAAGGGTCTGGTATTCGGCATCCAGCTTTTTGAGGTCCGGCAGCGTCCTGAGCCCGTTGGCCTTGAAATAGGCGCAAGCGGCCTCGTACACAGCAAACTCTGCACGGTGCTGCTCCTTGAACTTGGCGGGGTTCCGCACAGTCTGGAGCTTCTGTGCAAGAGGTTTGTACTGCCGATAGACCACAAGATGCCCGCGCAGCTCCTTGAGGGAGACCATGCGGGCATCCAGGTCTTTGACCACCGCCAGTGCATCGTCGTGCTGGGTTTGCAGTTCGGCAATGCGCTGGTCTAGGGCATCTTCGCTGAGCAGCTTTTTCTCCTGCAGGAGACACAAGGTCTGCGACCAGCGTTTGAGGTTGAACTTTTTCGCCCAACGCTCATAGCCGATGCCCTTGCCCGCAGCAACGTTCGCCTGAATGTCAACCAGTTTCCTGATCTTATCCGGTTTCTTCTCGCTGCTGGGCTGGATGATGGCGGCAAGCTGGATGTTCTGGGAGAGGGCGGTCAGCACCTGCTCTTTTTCCAGCTTCTTGCTCAGTTTCTTGGCGGTGATGAACTTTGTCCGGCCGGGCGGGCAGTAGCTCAACCGGCCTCGGCTCTCCTTCACGGCGATGCCGTGTTCCTGCATGAGCAATGCAGAAAATTCCTCGAAGGTGGTGGTCTTGTTCAGCACAGCGTAGATCTGCTTTCGCAGCTTGTCCAGTTCGGTCTGGTAGACGGTCTGGGTGGGCTGCTGCCCTTCGGCGGCAAGTTTGGCGTTGGCATAGTCGAGGCGGCGTTGTCCGCGCCGCTGCGCCCAATACTCGCGCTCCGAAACATGGTCGCCTTGGGCTTCCAGCAGATTGATCTGGTTCAGGTCGGCTTGCTCGCACATTTCCATGACAGCGACACGGAGGTGCCGGAGCATGGCAGAAGTGCAGCGGTGCTTCTTGCCCGCTTCCCAGTCGCACGGCTTGTCCATGAAGGGCTGCCGTTCCACGGTGCGGACACGCAAGCTGCCGATGACGATGTGGACGTGGATGTTTCCCGCACTGTTGTGACCGTCCGGGTGGGTGCAGACGATGGCGGGATGACCGGGGAAATTTTCCTTGCAGAACTGCAAGCCAAGGGCTTGCGCCCGCTCCATGGTCAGGCCGTTCTCTACTGCGTCCTTCGGGTCGAAGCTGATGATATAATGGTGGGTCTTCACGTCCTCCCGTCCGCCGTTCTTGCCGTACTTGCGATTGGCAATCAGGCAGGCCATAGCAAACGAAGATTCGCCGCACTCAAGGGTGTCGAGCAGGTACGAATCCCGCAGCTTGGGTCTGCCCTTCTCGTCCAGAATGGGCAGACCAGTGTACTCGTTGTGCTGAAAGGTGAGATAGCTTTCGGCGGCGGCATAGTTAGAGTTCTTCGAGCTTAAATGCTTGATGGTTGCCATACAGTTCACCAACCGTTTCTTCGGCTTTCAGCCGAAAGTTCGTGAGTGCGGACAGTTCCTCCAGTATTTGCGCCCGGAGCGGCTCGGTGTCTTTGCCGCCGGAGTTGAAGTGCCGTGCAAGCTGGTTGAGGTTGCTTCCCACCTTGCTGCACTGGGCAGACAAGGCGGCAAGCGCCGCCAGTGCATCCTCGCCGCCCTGCGCCACCACAACGGTGTGCTTGACGTTTACGCCGTACAGGACGCGGCGGACGAGTTCGGACTGGGTGAGGTGGAGTTCTTTACAGGCGTATGCGATCCGCAGTTTTTCTTCTGCGGTCACCCTGACTTTGATGATGTGTGTCTTTCGTTTTTGCGGCGTGTCATTGCGGTTCTTCTTTGCGTGTACGTTCGGACTTTTCATTTCAGCCATATTCGACCTCCTGTGAAAATGATAAATGCCCACTCCGGGATGGAGAAGGCTATGTAATGCGACACGCCGCTTTCGCACCAACGGTGCGAAGCTAGAGCAGGGTTTGGGGAAGGCACTCCCCAACAAGTGGCAGACCATGTGACAGAACATTTTCAAGCATTGAAAATTTGTGGCCACAGGTCGATACTTGCTTTCACCCTTTCCGTGCAACACTGAAAATTTCAGAAGTCGAACCGCAATGCACGTTGAAAATTTTGCAGAACAAAACGTGTGAAAAGGCAAAGCCCCTGCTCATGGTCACCGTTCACACCGAACGCAGTTCCTGCCCCTGTTTTGCAGCGGCGTTGTCCGGCTCGCCCACAGAAAGCGTGAGGTCATGGCGCAGTATCTCGTTCAGACGGCTTATGTAAGATTCAAGGTACAGTATGAAGAAAGCCGGACGCAGTGCGGACACTACAACCTGCTTCTTTCAAGCACAAGAATAACACTTTACGGTTGTACAGTCAACAACTAAAAACAAATTTTGGAAGATTGAACAACTACATAAGATTTTATTTGTGAAAAAGAAAAATACCGCCCACGCAGCGCAGCGATGGATTTTGTCGGGTGAATCGGCGGCAAAATGAATCGGGTGTGTTGCGGGACGGTAAAAATCTTCATGGGGAATAAATCCTCGCCGCTCTGTACTTTTCTACAAAATTGGTGGGATTTGCGATAAAGGGTATCATGGATTGCAAGGCACGTCAAGATGGTTTTGCAAATTTTATTGCAGTAAAGCAGTGATAGTAGGACTTATATTTAACACACGGCAAGAAACAATTTCCGTTTCGCACATTGTAATGTTCGCAGAAAAAACTTATAATGCTTTTGAACCTGTAGGACACACAAAACGCGGAAAAGAGAGGGAATCATGAGAAAACTGTTCCTTTTGGAAGATGATCTGAGCCTGATCAGTGGGCTGACTTTTGCATTCAAGAAACAGGGCTTTGCACTGGATACAGCCCGGACGCTGGCAGAAGCCGAGGTGCTGTGGTCAGACAGAAAATATGACCTGCTGGTGCTGGATGTTTCTCTGCCGGATGGCTCTGGCTTCGATTTCTGCCAGAAGGTGCGGCGCACATCCAACGTGCCGATTCTGTTCCTGACCGCTTCGGATGAGGAAATGAATATCATCATGGGACTGGAACTGGGCGGGGATGATTACCTGACCAAGCCGTTCAAGCTGGGTGTCCTGTTGTCGCGGGTCAATGCACTGCTTCGCCGTGCAAATGCGTCCAGCGCAGGAGAACCCGTACTGGAATCGGGCAGCATCACCGTTCGGCTGTTGCAGGGGCAGACATACAAAAACGGAGCATTGCTGGAACTGACCGGCGCAGAGTACAAGCTGCTCTGCTTCTTTATGCAGCATCCGAATGCCGTGCTATCCAAGGAACAAATTCTGGATGCACTGTGGGACTGCGATGGGGATTACATTGACAGCAGTGCCTTAACAGTGTACATCCGGCGGCTGCGGATGAAGATCGAGGACGACCCCGGCAAACCGCAGATGTTGCTGACTGTCCGCGGCATGGGCTATAAATGGAATGGGTAAAGGTGCCGTATGAAAGTATTCGCAAACCAGGAGATCCGAAATTTGTTCCAAGCCGTGCTGGCGGTCTGGGCGGTGGCATTGGCTCTCACGCAGGGCATCGTATGGCATACGACGCATGTGTTTTCTTTCGTGTTACTGTTGGTTTTTCTTCTGCTGGGCGGCTGTCTCTGGGGTGTGCTTTTTCGCTATTTCCAAAGGCAGAGCGCGCTTCTGGAACAGGCAGTCCAGCAAATCCAAAGCTGTCTGGATGGCAACCCGGATGCACGACTGGGCTGCGACCGGGAGGGAGAACTTTACCGTCTGTTTCACTCCGTTAATGCATTGGCGGCAGTTCTGAGCGCACACGCAGACAACGAGCAACGGGAGAAGCGTTTTTTGAAAAATACCATTGCAGATATTTCGCACCAGCTCAAAACACCGCTGGCGGCGTTGAATATCTACAACGGTCTGCTTCAGGACGAAGCTGTTTCGCCGTCGGAGGTCAAAGAGTTTGCAGACCTGTCCGAACAGGAGTTGGACCGCATCGAAACGCTGGTGCAGAATCTGCTCAAAATCACCCGGCTGGATGCCGGTTCGGTCGTCTTGGAGAAGAAAAACGAAAATGTTGCTGAAATGGTGCAGGATATCGCGCGGCAGTATAGCTATCGTGCAGAGCAGGAACAGAAAAAGCTTGTTCTGTCCGGCTCAGAGGCGGTTACACTTTGGTGCGACCGTGACTGGATGCAGGAAGCTGTGGACAATCTTGTAAAGAATGCCCTTGACCACACAAAGAGCGGAGATACGATTCAGGTAGAGTGGAATGCACTGCCGTCCATGGTTCAGATCAAAGTGCGCGACAACGGCAGCGGTATCCACCCGGAAGATTTGTACCATATCTTCAAACGGTTTTATCGCAGCCGCTTTTCACAGGATACACAGGGCATCGGGCTGGGTCTTCCGTTGGCAAAAGCCGTTGTGGAAGCCCATCACGGCACCATTGAAGTAGACAGCGAGCTGGGAAAGGGCACGACCTTTACTCTGAATTTTCCGATTCCTACAAAATTGTAGGCTGCGTGTAGGCTTGCAGTAAGGTTGACGTGTTATCCTTTTCTGCACAGACAGAGATAATCCGTCTGAATCGAAGGAACCTGCAAAGTGAGGGATACACTATGGAACTATTAGAAGTCAACCATCTCTGCAAGACCTACGGCAGCGGAGAAACTGCTGTCCATGCGCTGAAAGATGTTAGCTTTTCAGTGCCGAAAGGCGAATATGTGGCGGTCGTTGGCGAATCCGGCTCCGGCAAAAGCACCCTGCTCAATCTGATTGGCGGACTGGATACGCCGACTTCCGGCAAGGTGCTGATTGATGGCAAGGATGTTTTTGCCATGAAAGACCGGGAGCTGACGATCTTCCGCCGCCGCAATATCGGTTTTATCTTTCAGGCATTCAACCTCATCCCGGAACTGACCGTAGAACAGAACATCCTGTTCCCGGTGCTGCTGGACTACCAAAAGCCGGACAGGGCATATCTGGAAGAGCTGCTGACCGTGCTGAATCTGAAAGACCGTCGAAAGCATCTGCCAAGCCAGCTTTCCGGTGGGCAGCAGCAACGGGTAGCCATCGGCCGCGCCCTGATGACCCGCCCTTCCCTGATTTTGGCGGATGAGCCGACCGGCAATCTGGACACCCAGAACAGCAGCGAGGTCATTGCCCTGCTAAAAGAAACATCCCGGAAATACGAGCAGACCATCCTGATGATCACCCACAACCGCAGCATTGCGCAGACGGCAGACCGGGTGTTGCAGGTATCGGACGGCTGCCTGACCGATTTTGGGAGGTGCCGGGAATGAGAAGTACAGAAATGAAAAGCTATCTGAGCCTGATCCCGATTTCTGCCAAGGTACGCAGACGGCAGAACCGCATGACGATTTTGTGCATCGTCCTTGCGGTGTTTCTGGTCACGGCGGTGTTCAGTATGGCAGATATGGCGATTCGTATGGAAACCTCAAACCAGCTGAACAAAAACGGAAACTGGCATATCATGGTAAAGGACATCTCCCCTGAAACAGCCGCAGAGCTTGCCGCACAGGAGGATGTTGCTGCATTTTCGGCGTATAGCGACATCAACGCTTCCCTTACGGAAAACTACTTTGCCGGAGATAAACGTGCCGCACTGGTAGGAGCAGATGATGCGATCCTTCAAATCTTTCCGGGAATGCAGTGTAGCACTGCCCCGGCGGATGGCGAAGTGCTCGTGACAGCAAACATCCGGGATTGGCTGGATGTCACGGTCGGTACAGCGATTCCGCTGACGCTCCCGGATGGACAGACCATTTCGCTTACTGTCGCAGGTTTCAATGAGGATACCTCCGATGCGAACCAGTATGATGCTGTTGTGCTGGTGATGAACCGCAGTACATTTTCTCAGATTGCCGCACAGGGAGAAGAATCCTTTGAAACACAGTATTTCATCCAGTTCAAGCCACGTACCAATTTGCGGCAGTCCATTGTGAACATCGAAAACAAGTACGGAATTTCAGAAGAAAAAATCTCCGAAAATACTTACCTGATGGCGTTGAACGCAAGCAGCAACAACGATTATATTGTAGGCTTATATGCGGTAGCGGCTGTGTTGGCTGGCATGGTCGTCCTTGCCGGAATTTTTATGATCACAGGCAGCATCAACAGCAATGTAGCTCAGCGTACCAGCTATTATGGAATGCTGCGCTGTCTTGGGGCAGAAAAAAATCAGGTTCGGATGCTTGTCCGGCTGGAAGCTCTTTTCTGGTGTAAAACTGCTGTTCCAGCAGGATGTGCGCTGGGAATCGTTTCCACATGGGGATTGTGTTCCTTTCTGCGTGGATTTATCGGCGAGGAGTTCAGCTCTTTACCAGTGCTTGGCATCAGCCCGGTCGGTATTATCTGTGGTTCCGCGCTGGGACTTATCACGGTTTGGTTCGCGGCATCTTCTCCGGCACGGCGGGCGGCAAAAGCTTCTCCGATCACAGCAGCAACTGGGAATGCGGTGGAGAATGCAGCGGATTCTCCGTGTCATGCTCGGTTGTTTGGAAGTCGTGCAGAGCTTTCTTTGGGCGTGAGTCATGCAACCTCGTCCAAAAAGAACTTGCTTCTGATGACAGGTTCCTTTGCGTTAAGCATTCTCCTGTTTTTGAGCTTTTCGGTTTTGCTTCGATGGGTTGGATTTGCGCTGAATCCGTTGCAGTCCTATGCACCGGACTTATCGGTGGCTGAAACATCCGGGCAAAATGTCCTTGACCCGGTGCTGGTGGAGCAGCTGGAAGCTCTGCCGGAAGTCAAACACGCATTCGGGCGGATGTATTGCCCCCTCCCGGCGGAATATCAGGGAAAACAGGGGTCCATCGACCTGATTTCATACGATACGATACAGTTTGGCTGGGCGAAAAAAGACCTGATTGGCGGAACCCTTCCGCAGGAGCCGGAGGATGGCACATATCCTGTGCTGACGGTATTCGACAAAAGCAACTCCCTGACCGTGGGTGATACCATCCAGCTGGAGGATGCAAAGCTCACAGTCGTGGGTGTATTGAACGACAGCCCGTTCAGTAGTACCGATTCCCCGATTGTTATCTGCACCGAAGAAACCTTCCATCAGCTGACCGGGCAAAACCGCTATGCGGTGATCGATATTCAACTAAAAGATACCACAGCAGACGCAGCCATTGCACAAATACACACCCTGCTGAGCGACACGTTAAACAAGCAGGTTGTTTTTTCCAATCGAATCGAAGGAAATCGGATGATACAAAGCACCTACTGGGCGTTCCATCTGGTGGTCTATGCGTTTCTCATCGTGATTGCAGGAATCACCATTCTGAACATCATCAACAGCATTTCCATGAGCGTGTCGGCACGAATGAAGCAGTATGGCATCCTGCGTGCCATCGGGATGGATGATGCACAGCTGAAACGCATGATCTCTGCCGAAGCTGGCACCTATGCGGTGTCTGGTCTTGTGGTGGGCATTGCACTGGGTCTTGTGCTGAACCGGATGCTGTATACCCGGCTCATCACCCATTATTTCGGTGCAGCGTGGCAGGTGCCGTGGGGCTGTCTTGCCGTGATTGTCGCAGTCGTGCTGGCGGCTGTGGTGCTGGCAGTATATACCCCGGTCAGGCGAATCCTCATGCAGCCCATTACTGCAACCATCAGTGAATTATAAGCCAGAACAACAGATGCCCACCAGCTTATGGCGAAAACCATAGGTCGGTGGGCATCGTGTTCTTTATAAGGGCTTAATCTTCCGGTCTGCCGTGGTCACAGCCAAGGGAAAGATAATGCTCCGTCCCTCCACCCAGCACAAGCTGAGCGTACTCCAAGGGCTTGTTGTAGAGCAGCCAGTCCAGCTCTGCCCGCTGTGCCGGAGTGTTGCCGTACTCATCCTCGACGGCGATGCAGTCGATGGCAAGGGTGGTGTATGACGTTTGCAAACATTGCAATGGCCAAACCCCTTTAGCATATAATATGATTGAGTGCTTTTAAATTTAAGCACTTGAACTTACGTCCTTTTGTGGTATAATAAAGCTAGAGGATAGCGGCATTGACCAGCTATCGGTGGCGATGAAGCAGTGGACTGGTTCGGTATCAGCCGATTGTGGAGCCAGACCGTGGGTTGAGCGATAACCACAAGCCGAATAGATTCGATGAATCGAAAGAAAACGCTTAATAGGAGCCTTGCCTTTCGGCAGGGCTTCTATTTTTTTGAGGGAAGGTGAAAATGTGCAGGACGAACAGCAAGATATTTTGTATCGGGCAGCAGAAGTCTGGAAAGAACTGACTGAGTACCACTATGTTTTCACCTACGGCTATAAGGGTGAACTGCACGAGATCAAGCTGACATTTTCACCAGAGGACTTCCCTCACCTTGCTGGGTTCCACTACCTGAAAGATATTGCCCTTCCCCGGTATAGCCCGCGCAAAACAGTGGATATGATTCTATCCGGCAAGATCACCTACGACAAGGTAAAGAAGGGTACACTCTATCAGGAGTATGTGAAACCGCGTCTGCTGGCACTGGTGCGGTTGAAAGAAATACTGGAACAGGAGTTTGATTTGTTTTCCTATATGCCCCAGTTCTATCCGTTCGTGACCAAAATCAAAGCGGACTACCTGATTTCCAGCCAGATCGAACCAACTGCCTTTGTGTTCATTATCCGGGAATCTCCCTCCGGCAATGCGGTATGTGACTTTCTGTGTTGTTCTGCTTTTGAAGAAAGCGGCCGTGACTACCGTGCAAACCAACGTTCTCGAACGCTCCTGAAGAAAGAGCGTGTACATATCGAAACGCAAGACACGGTGGTTCTGTATGACCGCTTGCCGAAAAATCTCGATTAACAAAACGATGCCCACTCACTCATGGAAAAACCATGGGCGGGTGGGCATCACTTGTTACCCTTCTGTCAGAGCAGAAATGGTAGGTTGTCCATTTGGCATAAAATGATAGATGGGACAAGATTCAAAGAACTTCTGTGATTCTTCAGGTAGCTTATCAAAGTGAATTTTAGCCGCAACAGGATTATCTAATAGTAGATATGCACCAACGTAAATAGACTCATTGTCTTGGGCTACTTCAATAAGAGAAAGAATTTCGGCTTGTTCAGTCGAAGTCAATATGCGAGAGCGTTTGACGGACTGAAGATAGTTGAGAATAGCAATCGGATGCTCTGTATATGGATCAGAATCCTTAATCCAAAGCGCGAGGGTAGTCGCAGTGGATAGTAGCTCAATGCGACTATTTTTACTTTCATCGTATGCTTTAAGCATTTCAAGAAGAAGTGCATTGAGCGAATGAGAATAATCTTCGGAAAAAGGAACGTGCTGAACGGCATCAAGTAGCGCGTTATAGTCGATATTGCAGTACTTCAACATTGCATCTTTATTTAACATGACGAAGTGAGTGGATGGATATTCTTTATCATTTTTGTCAAACTCGCGATATATCAGTGGTACATAGTTAAAATCATAGATGTTATGGTATTCACTATTTTCTTCAGTCGGAACAACCCATAAAAGAAGTTCTAGATTAGCAATATGGCAGCTTCGAAGAAGCGATTGGCTTGAACACATCTTGATTGGTTCTTTGTCGATTAGTGCAGCTCTCAAGATGCTAAGATTAGTATTGTCTGTGACAGAAAGGGAAGAACAGTCGAGGTCGGCTGTTGCATGAACTGCCTCTAGCGTCTTTTTCACATCTAGAAGAAAGGAAAGCTTTTTTTGAAGTGTAGGAAGATTGGCACAATCAGCTTCACTGAAAGCGATTTTTCCACCATTGATTTCATAGTGATGGGCAGAAAGGGCAGCAACCATAAACTCTGCATCTTTGATACGCTCTGATAGTGTTCCGGATAAAGTAAAATTGAATTTTGTAGGCAAGGATTGCGCTGTACTGAAACTCATCTGTATTCCCTTACCAAAACGAATGACCGTAGATGATTTAGAACGTGTGACAGTATAACTCTCAAAATAAACTTTAGAATCAATGCTGATAGGAGCATCTCGTGTAAACGAAAATAACTCAATACGGTCAAGATGAGCAATGGGCAGTTCGACTTTTTGAGGGAGAACAGCATAAATGTAAGTTTCGTGGTCAAAAAAATAATCAAGGGGCAAATCGTAATGTTTTGCTGCACTAGTAGAATAGCCTAGAGAAATAGTGTTGGTGGGTAAGTCTGAATCGAAGGATAAGAGCGCGCTATTGATAGCGGCGCGTTGCCTATTCATGTGATGCGCGAAATTAAGGAAGATATCATCGATATCTTCTTTTTTGGTCGGAAAAACTTTTAATTCAATGCTTTTGCATTTAGAGAAATCTCCTTTATAGTCCTTGAGCATTTTTTTGAGGTCGAACGGAAGAAGTCCAACATAGTATATAGTATAATGCTCATCTTCCTTATCGAAATACACGACAAAAAAGATGGTTCCTCCAACATAAAGATAGTTTCTTAAATCAGAATATTGGATAGAATACTTTATGCTCTTTTTCTTTAGATTTGGTTTAATATGACCTTTGACCTGAACAGGTACTTTTAAAATCAAGTCAGCTTTTGCATGAACGTGGCCGGACTTTTTATAGACTTCTACATCTCCATCCCATGAGGGCTCTTTATCATTGGAATTGATGTGAGAAACCAAGTGACCCGTTTTGCTTATGGCAAGTTCAACATGATTTGTAGCAATCTTTTCAGAATCCATATTAGACCTCCAGATAAGGTGATTGCAGAAATATGCATGAGAGTGCAGTTTCTTGTTTGTACTGATTATACACCTAAAATCAGAAAAATTAACAAAACATCTGAAAAATCTTGAAATTGTGATAGTCTTGACAAAAACTGAATTTATGGAAGATAATGGAATAGGTCTGCTATCGGTAGCGAGTTGAGCAGAAATAAAAGGGGCATCTACAACACCGTGGTGCTGTCCGATGTCCCTTGTGACTGATTTTATCGTTGTCCGCCAACCTCAGGCTCCTATGTCCTGCATCGCTTTCGGGTTTTATCGCTGCCCGCCAGCCTCAAGCCCTTACGTCTTGCATCAGATCGGATTTTAGGTGTCAGCCACACCAGCGGAGTGACGTCCGCTCTCCTGTTTATAGTATATTCAATTGGTACTCAAATGGCAATGGCCTTTCGAAGTAATCAATCTTCCAGTCTGCCATGGTCGCAGCCAAGCGACAGATAACGCTCTATCTCTCCACCCAGCACAAGCTGGGCGTACTCCAAGGGCTTATTATACAGCAGCCAGTCCAGCTCTGCCCGCTGTGCCGGGGTGCTGCCGTACTCGTCCTCCACGGCGATGCAGTCGATGGCAAGAGTGGTGCCATCCTCGAACCGGGCTTCCACCCGGTTGGTGTCCATATTGAAGCGGCAGGAAAGCAGTTTGTTCATGGTGAACCTCATTTCTATATCAAACGGTGTCTGTTCGGATGTCCTAAACCCTGCCATAAAACCGGTGATTGATTTGTCCATTGGGCTTTGTTTTGCCCGTCTGCACATTTTTGCACACTTTTTGCACACCTGAATATCTGGATAACGGTTGCAAAGCATTACACTGTATGCAGACAATGCGGTGTGTGCAAAGGCGTGTTTTGCGATGATACGATAAAAATAACGCTTCTTCGAACTTTTGAAATTTGACGAATGATGCGCCTTGGATTCTTTTAATCAGAGGGCCAGGGATTCGAGTTCCCTCGAGCGCACCAAAATCCCACGAAGAATCGTAAGATTCCTCGTGGGATTTTCTTTTTATACGCCATTTGCACGGCCTCTGCACGGTCCGCATTTTTCGTGTCAGATGGAGTAAGTCTGTGAATTACTCTGCAATTCGTGCTATTTTTTGCAATTCAGGTCAGCAAAGCCAGGCGGAGCTGTGCTTTTACGGCAGGGTCTGCGTCCTTCAGAAGCTCCAACAGTGCCGACATGGAGATGGTCGGTTCTGCTTCAACCGGGGTAGCCTGCACAGGTGTTGTTTCCTGTACGGCCTTCACATCACCGCCGGAGATCATCAGTTGATAAGCAGAGCGCAGGCTGCGCGATGGAATCGCTGAATAGCACAAAAGCATGTTGGAGTCCAGATGTAAAGAAAAAACGGCAAAGCAGGTAAAATTCACTTTACCGTTTTATAGCAATTCAAC
Source organism: Faecalibacterium faecis (assembly GCF_040096475.1). Lineage (NCBI taxonomy): Bacteria > Bacillati > Bacillota > Clostridia > Eubacteriales > Oscillospiraceae > Faecalibacterium > Faecalibacterium faecis. The sequence continues at coordinate 45,018 of NZ_JBBMEP010000008.1, forward strand.
TTCTTCATGTAACAGCAACAGCGTTGAATTGCATATCGCAAATTGCTGTTTTAACGTTCCACTAATTTCTTGCCTTGCGATCAAGAAAGCACGTCTGCTAAACGCTCTACATTGAAAATATAATCGTACACTGCTATAATAAAATTGTGATATTATCACCAAAAATTCGAGATGCAAAGCGTTTGCGATTGGCAAACATTCAGGAGGAACGCATGGTAACAGGAGCCATTAAAAATAAGGTAGACAAAATCTGGACGGACATTTGGGCAGGCGGCATCACCAATCCGCTGACCGTCATTGAACAGCTGACCTATCTCATGTTCATCCGGTCACTGGACGAGAAAGAGCTTGCCACCGAAGATTTTGAGAACATGGCGGGCGAAAAGATGGAGCACATCTTCCCGGCCAGCGAAGCAGGACAGTCTATGCGGTGGAGCCGCTTCAAGGATAAAGATTCCCGCGAAATTTTCCTGACCATGCAGCAGCGGGTGTTCCCTGCCATCAAAAAGATGAAATATGGCCGTCTGCCGGATTTTGACGCAAACGGCGAGCTGGTGGAAATCGCAGACGACCCCACCCGCCCGGATGAGGGCAACACCGCCTTTGCGCGGTATATGGACGATGCCATGTTCCTGATCCCCACGCCGCAGGTGCTGCAAAAGATCATCACCGGGCTGGAAGATCTTTACACCCACGACATTGCCGACCTTGATATGCAGGGCGACCTGTACGAGTATATGCTGGGCAAGCTGGCAACCGCAGGGCAGAACGGCCAGTTCCGCACGCCCAAACACATCCGCGACATGATGGTGGAGCTGGTGCAGCCCACGCCGGACGACTTCATCTGCGACCCCGCCTGCGGTACGGCGGGCTTTCTGGTGTCCAGCGCGCAGTACCTCCGCGCCCACTACGAGGACAGCATGACCCCGGAGCAGTGGCAGCATTTTGCCGGCCCGATGTTCACCGGCTTTGACACGGACCGCACCATGCTGCGCATTTCGGCCATGAACCTGATGCTCCACTCCATCACCAACCCGGATATCGACTACAAGGACAGCGTGTCGAAGCAAAACTCCATTTGCAGCAAGTACACCATTTGCCTTGCGAACCCGCCGTTCAAGGGCACCGTGGATGCCGAGAGCATCAACGACGACCTGAAAGCCGTCACCAACACCAAAAAGACAGAATTGCTTTTTCTTGCGCTCTTCCTGCGGATGCTCAAAACCGGCGGACGCTGCGCCTGCATCGTGCCGGACGGCGTTTTGTTCGGTTCCAGCAAGGCGCACCAGAGCATCCGAAAAGAACTGATTGAAAACCACCAGCTGCGGGCGGTCATTTCCATGCCCTCCGGCGTGTTCAAGCCCTACGCAGGCGTGTCCACGGCGGTGCTGGTGTTCACCAAGACCGGCGCGGGCGGCACCGACAGGGTGTGGTTCTACGATATGAAAGCCGACGGCCTCTCGCTGGACGACAAGCGCACCGAGGTGAAGGAAAACGACATCCCGGACATCATCGCCCGGTTCCACAGCCTTGATGCCGAAACTGACCGCAAGCGCACCGAGCAGAGTTTCTTTGTGCCCAAAGAAGAAATTGCCGCCAATGGGTACGATTTGTCCATCAATAAGTACAAAGAGACGGAGTATGTGCCGGTGGAGTATCCCTCGACCACGGAGATCCTTGCCGACCTGCATGAGCTGGAAATGGAGATCACCAAGGGTCTAGCAGAGCTGGAGGAGATGGTGTGATGGCGAAGTTGGGAGAGGTTTGCATTCAGATTACAGATGGTAGTCATAACCCGCCATCGGGTGTTGAACAGAGCGAGTACCTGATGCTGAGCTCTAAAAATATCGATGATGACTTTATTACATTGGATTCGCCACGATTTCTTTCACATAGTGACTACATCGCAGAAAATAAGCGAACAACCGTTAGCGAAGGCGATTTGCTAATGACGATTGTAGGAACGATTGGCCGAGTTGCAATTGTTCCGGAAGAATTGAAGGGCATTTGTTTGCAACGAAGTGTTGCAGTAATCAAGCCCGAGCGAGAAGTTGTAAACAATCGTTATCTGATGTATCAACTCCAAAATATGCGGCCGTTTTTAGAAAAAGAAGCTCGTGGTGTAGCACAGAAAGGAATTTATCTCAAACAGGTTAGTCAACTGGATATAAAACTCCCTGAGCTTGAACACCAAATGCAAATTGTAAAAGTGCTGGATAAGGCATCAAAGCTAATTTTTCTTCGTAGGCAGCAACTTGCCAAGCTGGACGAGCTGGTAAAGGCAAGGTTTGTGGAGATGTTTGGAGACCCAGTAAAGAATACTATGGATTGGGAAATAAAGCCTTTATCGGAGTTAGGGGAGCTTAATCGAGGAGTATCTAAAGCGCGTCCAAGAAATTCTCCTGAGTTACTTGGCGGGCCATATCCGTTAATTCAAACAGGCGAAGTTGCCAATGCTAAGACATATATCACATCGTTTAACAGTACCTATTCCGAAAAAGGACTTGCTCAAAGCAAAATGTGGCCTAAGGGGACGCTATGCATCACCATTGCGGCAAATATAGCACAGACAAGTATTTTGACTTTTGATGCGTGCTTTCCAGATAGTGTTGTTGGTTTTATTTCCAGAAACATGACGAATGAGCTTTTCATCCACTACTGGTTTTCATTTTTTCAAAAGATTTTGGATGAACAAGCACCTCAAGTTGCACAGAAAAATATCAATCTTAAAATTTTAAGTGAACTAAATGTTATTGTACCGCCGCTTTCCCTCCAAAATCGCTTTGCTGCCTTTGTGGAGCGTGTAGACCAGCAGAAGCAGACCGTACAGCAGAGCCTTGAAAAGCTGGAACTGATGAAAAAGGCGCTGATGCAGGAATATTTTGGGTAACTCCCCCAGTCGCCTGACGGCGCCAGCCCCCTCAAAGAGGGAGCCTTAACGTGACCGCAAGGCAAAAGCCTCCCTCCTTGAGGGAGGTGGCACGGTGCAGCCGTGACGGAAGAAGTTCTGCGCAAATCTCGAAAAATCAAGACGAAAGAATCCAGCATATTAACTTTTTGAGATTTCGGTGATATGATATAAAAAACGTGTATTGCGAGGGACGTTCATGCAGGTGACTTTTCTTATCGGAAATGGTTTCGATTTAGGAATTGGGCTAAAAACGGCCTATTCTGATTTTTATAGAGTGTATTGTGCTGAAACACAAAAAGATGACGAGAATCTCAGGAACTTTAAGTCCGCTATTCAGTTGAAATCAGAAACGTGGTCCGACTTTGAAAATGCATTTGGCAAATATTCAAGCGAGCTCAATGATACAGCGGTGTACTTGGAACTGTTTGAAAATTTTGTCAACTCTTTTATAAGTTATATAAGAAATGAAGAACAGCGGTTTGATGAATCAAAACTGGACAATGCAGTTGAGGGAATGAGTAAGGCATTCAGTACATATTATAAGATTCGGCCTGCTGACGCAGAGGTGCTCAGAAGAGTTATTGATAGAAACGATGTCTATTTTAACTTTGTGACGTTTAATTATACCAATTGCTTAGATAAGTGTTTCAATGCGGTTAAGGAGAAAGCCGGTGGCTGTAAATTCAGTGGCGGATATATTAGCGAGCTTGTTCATGTCCATGGGTATATAGATGATCTCATAATGGGTGTCAATGATGAGACACAAATCGCAAATAAGGCTTTCGCTGAAAATTTGGATGTTATTGAGGGAATAATTAAGCCTGTACAAAATCAAATTATTCGGATGAACTATGATGAACGTGCAACAAAACTAATAAAGAACAGCACAATTGTTTGCATTTATGGAATGTCTGTTGGTTCTACGGACAAGAAGTGGTGGAAATTGATTATGGAGTGGTTGCAGGAAAATTCAGCGAGGCATTTGATTGTGTTAAGTCATGAGGCTGGTTCACAGACAGTGTTTCAATGGAACCGCACTGTGAAGAGAATTCGGAGAAATCTTTTTACATATGGAGAAGTTTCAGATGACAAGAAAAAGCCACTGGAAAGTCAAATTCATATTCAAACAAATCACGACATTTTTTCGATGAATCTGGTGAAATCGCAACAGTTGGGAGGACAGCCTCAAACAATGGAAGATAGTAAGGATATAACCGAACGGGTTCGTTCCGAGATAGAAAAAATGACCGCAACTGATGCAGAAGTGTCAGAAATGCTGGATGAAGTCTTTAATTAAGTGCTCGATTTACTATTGAAAGGAGCCCTCCCCATGTCCAACTTCTCCTATCTTGCCACCAAACCTGAATATTCCCTCTTTGCCTCTGCCGCCATCGAGGCCGAGAAAGTGTTCTCCACCTCCCCGGCAATGTGCGCGGTGGGGTGCCGGAAGGCGTTGGAGCTGGCGGTGAAGTGGGTGTATGCGGCAGACAAAACCATCACGATGCCCTACAAGGACAACCTGCAATCCCTGCTGCATGAGCCGAGCTTCCGGTTCGCAGTGGACCGCAATGTGTGGAGCGTGCTGCCCAGCATCGTGAAGGCGGGCAATCTGGCGGTACATACGGGGCATAGTGTGTCGGCGGCGGATGCAGTGTTCAGCCTGCGGGGGCTGTTCGATTTCATCCAGTGGGTGGATTACTGCTACGGCACGGACTATGTGGAGCGCTCCTTTGATGAAACAGCCATCCCCGGCGAAAAGGTAACGCTGGACGAAAAGAAGATCCGGGAACAGGAAAGCCTGCTGACCCAGAAAGATGCCGAGCTGGAAGCGTTGCGCAAGCAGGTGGAGAGTCTTTCGGCGGCGTACACGGCCAGCAAACAGCAGAACCAGCAGAGCCGCAGTTTCACCGCCGCCGACCTGACCGAGGCCGAGACGCGGCGGAAGATCATCGACATCGACCTCAAGGCCATGGGCTGGAAATTCACCGGGCCGGACGCCGATGTGCGCACCGAGTACGAAGTGGACAATATGAACGGCGTGCTGGGGCAGAAGGGCTATGCGGACTATGTGCTGATGGGCAAGGACGGCTTGCCGCTGGCGGTCATTGAAGCCAAGCGCAGCACAAAAGACCCCAACATCGGGCGCAAGCAGGCTCAGCTTTATGCAGACTGTCTGGAGCAGAAGTTTGGCCGCCGTCCGATGCTGTTTACCACCAACGGCTACACCACCTATTTCTGGGATGAGCAGAGCGGCCCGCAGCGTGCTGTGAGCGGGGTGTTCTGCAAGGACGATTTACAGAAACTGATGAACCGCCGCACCGAGAAAAAAACGCTGGACACCATCGAAATTGACGATAAAATCACCGACCGCTACTATCAGAAAAACGCCATCCGGGCTGTCTGCGCCCACATCGCGCAGGGCTTCCGGCGCAATCTGCTGGTCATGGCTACTGGCACGGGCAAGACCCGTACAGCATCCAGCCTGACCGATGTGCTGAGCCGGGGCGGTCATGTGACCAACGCGCTCTTTCTGGCGGACCGCACTGCGCTGGTCAAGCAGGCAAAGGACGACTTCAAAAAGTATCTGCCGGACCAGTCGCTGTGCAATCTGTGCTCCTCCAAGGACGATAAGGCCGCGCGCATCGTGTTTTCCACCTATCCCACCATGCTCAACGCCATCGACAACGCCAAGACCAAAGACGGCGTGCCGCTGTTTTCGCCCGCCCACTTTGACCTTATCATCGTGGACGAGAGCCACCGCAGCATTTTCAAGAAATACCGCGCCATTTTTGATTATTTCGATGCCGTTCTGGTGGGTCTGACCGCCACCCCGAAAACCGATGTAGACCGCAACACCTACGACTTTTTCGAGATGGAACACGGCATCCCCACCTACGCCTACGATTACGACACGGCGGTCTACACCGACCATGTGTTGGTGCCTTACTACAACTACGAGGTCAAGACGAAATTCACAGAAGAGGGCATCCACTACGACCAGCTTTCACCGGAGGATAAGGCCCGCTACGAGGACGATTTTGCCGAGGACGACACCCTGCCCACCTTCATCCCATCCGAAAAGCTGAACAAGTTCATCTTCAACGCCAACACCGTGGACACGGTGCTGCAAGACCTGATGGAACGCGGCATCCAGACGGCGGGCGGCGACCGCATCGGCAAAACCATTATCTTTGCCCAGAACAAGCGCCATGCGGAGTTTATCCGGGAACGCTTTGGCAAGCTCTACCCGCAGCTGGAGACCCAGTACCCGGGATTCATCCAGCGGGTGGTCTGCGACGACGCCTATGCACAGTCCATCATTGACGACTTCAAGCAGCCGGACAAGCCGCCGTTTATTGCGGTCTCGGTGGATATGATGGACACGGGCATCGATGTGCCGGAGTGCGCGAATCTGGTGTTCTTCAAAAAAGTACGCAGCAAAACGAAGTTCTGGCAGATGATCGGCCGTGGTACACGGCTGTGCCCATCCCTTGCCTGCGTGGATGCCATCGACGGCGAATATACGGGCAAACGGCGGTTTCTGATCTTCGACTACTGCGGCAACTTTGAATTTTTCCGTCAGAAACCCAACGGCTACGAGAGCGCGGACACCAAAAGCCTGTCCGAGAGCATTTTCTGCAAGCAGGTGCGGATCGCCGCCGCGCTGCAGGATGGAGCCTATACAGACGAAAAATACCAGAACTGGCGCAAGATCTTAACGGAGACCTGCCGTGCCGAAGTGGGAGCGCTGAATCCGGAGCTGGTATCCGTGCGGCTGCACCGACAGGCTGTGGAACACTATCAAAAGCCGGAAGCCTTTGTCAGCCTGACCGAAACGGACAAGGGTACTCTGATAAAAGAGGTGGCACCGCTCATCTCGCTGGACGATAAGGACGAGGCCGCCAAGCGGTTCGATAACTTTGTGTATGGCTTGCTGCTCTGTGAACTGGAAGGTCTGCCGGGGCTGGGCCGCGCCCAGAAACAGCTGCGCAGCACGGCGGCAATGCTGGAAGGGAAAGCTACCATCCCACAGGTGCAGGCAAAGCTGCCGCTCATCCGGGAGGTGCAGACGGACGAATTTTTGACCTCGCATGATCTGCTCCGCTTTGAGGAAATGCGGCAGGAACTGCGGGAACTCATCAAGTTTCTGGTGGAGGGCGGCGAGGGGCAAAAGCCTGTCTACACGGCCCTTGCCGACCCGGTACTGGAACAGACCGAGGGCAAAACGCTGGATTCCGGCTACGATTTCGGCGAGTACCGGGAACGTGTGAACCGCTATATCATGGAGCACCGCAGCGATACGCTGGCCATCCACAAGCTGACCCAGAACATTCCGCTTTCCCGGGGCGACTATACCGAGCTGGAACATATCTTCACCTGTGAGCTGGGCAGCAAAGAGGACTATGCACGGGAGTTTCGGGATACACCCTTTGGTCTGCTGGTGCGTAAAGTGGCAAAGCTGGACCACGATGCTGCCATGCAGGCATTTTCCAAGTTCATCAACGACGAATCGCTGAATGCAAAGCAGATCGCGTTCGTGCAGAAGGTCATTCATTACATCGAGCAGAACGGTTATGTGGAAAGCAAAGCGGTTCTGATGAAACCACCCTTTGACCAGCCCATTCTGTTTACCCGCCTGTTTGATGGCAAAACAGGCAGTGAACTGATGGATACGATCAATTCGGTGAAAGAGAATGCCACCCATGTGACTGCATAAAGTGGTGGAATGTACTGATAAAAACCGGTATAATTCAGGACTATCGAAAAATGAATATCCTGCAACGCAGTATGGCAAGTCAGGGAATTTTGAACGATACGCAAACGACTCTGGCTGATTACCTGATGAGCATCGCACAAATTTCCGTGGAGGATGCCGGAGCGATTTATATCGAGTTGAGCAGCATCCGCGGAAATTTTATGGCAAACATCATTCTGCGCATGATTGAAAATTATTACTTCCTGCCCGATATGGCGCAGAAACTGAAAAACAAACAAGCACTGGTGGAAAGCGTAATTGCAAATGAACAGCTGGAGCCTTCCATTACGTCGTCCATCAAAGATGTGTACGATGACCTTGTCAACAGCAAACTGGATATGATCGAGGGCCTCGTGCCGATCTCTGCCATCCAGTATGATGCTAAGATGCAGGAAGCAGAAAGACTTTAAGGGGAGTGCGACTTGTAGGATTGCTTTAAATTATCGAGTTAATCCGCAGGCCGAATAGATTCACTCAAATCGAATGAAAACGAAAAAATGCCCGCTCACCGTGGAGATCCGGCTCCATCGGTGGGCGGGCATATCCAATAAAACACCAGGATACGATTATGCTTTTCGTACTTCAGCTGGGATCTTGTTCTGGCTCAGATATCCCACAGGGAGGGCGCAGAGGTGGAAACTGCGGCGGCACCTGCGCGCATGGCGGCCATGACGTCGGCTTTGTCCCGCAGCAGGCCGCCTGCAATGACAGGCACCTGTGTACGGGCGCTGATCTCGGCGATGACCCGGGGCATGATGCCAGGAAGGATCTCGACAAAATCCGGCTTGCCCTGCTCCAGCTGACCGGACAGGCTGGTCAGCGAGAGGGAATCCAGGATGAATGCCCGCTGGACGGTCAGCAGGCCGCGGTGGCGCGCCCGGCGGATCAGGGTCGGGCGGGTGGAGATGATGCCGTCCGGGTGGCATAGGGCGTTGAGGGAGTCCACCGCGATCTCCCGCGACGAAAGACCGTCCACAAGGTCGATGTGAACCACGGCCAGTTTTCCGGCATCATGTATGCGGTGCACCAGACCGTCTACGGTGAGCAGGGTGCTTGCCAGCAGAAAAACGGCGCTGCAGGGCGAGGCCAGCGCAGCAGTCAGGGCTTCGTCCGTTTTCACGGCGGCGATCACCGGTTCGTCCAGCAGGGTTTCAGCAAGAGGATGCATTGGGTAAGACTCCTTTTTTATCAATTACTTGATTTATATTATTCTACAAAAAAGCCGCCATGTAAATAAGTTACACGGCGGCTGTAATGTAAAATCTAGGTTTTATCAGAATGTGGTTGCAATCAGCTCACCGCCGCCCAGAATGGTAGTAGTATTGGAACAGCTGATCATTACAATAAACATTGCATTTATCAGACCTGCAATGTACGGATTGCGGGTGCGTTTGTAGATGATGCGGGACATGATGGGCGTGACAAACAGAAGAACCATACAGGGGAACAGCCAAATGGGACCAATGCGCTGGCCTTCGGTCAAACCATAAAGCTGATAACCCGTTGCATAGAAGTAGATATATTGACTTGCAACTACAAAAATAGCACCAAGCGCATTAAAGAATGCAAAAATCAAGATGTTGCCATTTTTTCCGCCAATGGTGTTGTAGTTGAAGCAATTTGCCGAGATCGAGTTCATAACGTAGAACAGCAGGAAGAATGGCAGATAGCGAAGTGCGATCAGCACTTTATCAGCGCCGAAGGTTTTGAACGCAACGACATACATCCGATAATCAACTTGGAAGAAATAGTGTGCTGCAAAAACAAGGCCGAACGAAACAACGATCACGATAACAGCGAGGGCAATGGTCTTCCACAGCTGCTCCAGATTCAAATAAAGACCCGCTCTTCGAGCACTCCAACCGTGTTTTTTTCCATAAGCACCGTAAAAAACAGCAGAGCAGAATATTGCAAAGACGCCGCAAAGAGCAGCCCATGTACCGATCGTCAGGGGGCCGGTCTGCACAAAGAAGTTTGTTGTCTTTGAGTAAACGGTATTCATGCAGAACAAAAAGCTTGCACCGGAAAAAACTGCACCGATAATCAGCAGAACCCAGTACCATGCCTTGGCTCCGTTGTCCTGCACAGGGGCTGGCTGTACAATTTCACCACTGCGGAGAGCGGAAAATACGGGAGTATCAAGCAGAACCAGCGTGAAACTGACCATGAAGATCAAAAGACCGATCACGCCGAGGCTGTTGAACACCGCTTTAATGGGCCAGATCTGATCGCTGGCAGGCAGGGGCTTTGGAGCGCCGAGCGTTGTATCAAAAAAATCAACGGCATAGCCGACACAAGTAGTAGAAAAAGCAACGAGAGGATGGATCATGTTCGGCCGATAAATCACGCGATAAGCGGTCTTTCCATCAAAATCGCGCGTATAATATTTGCCGCCTTCTGCGATACCGGCAAAGCCGTCCTCATTAAAATTCAGGAATTTTTTAGCACCATCTGTTTCCATGAAGGCTGCCGGATTGGTCAGCATATTTCCAGCGTCATCATAGGTTCCAAAGTAAAAGTCATCATGGGTACTGGCAATAATACCTACACTGCGTGAGCCGTAATCTCCGCTATGATCACCGCCGGTGTCATCCTGCCAGTCACCAGCCTGCTGCAGAACGGCAGCAATCAAAGGAGTTTCCCGGGAATTATCGATCTCTACCGCCATATTAGCAGCTGTACCGCCGCTGGAATGGCCTGTAACGCCAATACGAGCTGTGTCAACGTACGGAAGGCTTGCAATAAGCTGAACTGCACCATCGACGCCCACAGCACCATCGTAAAGTTCTGCAATCGACAGGCTTTCCGAGTCGCCATGACTGTGCAGATCAAGTGCCAGCACCACATATCCCCGGCGAGCCAGCTCAATACTATACAAGTCCTGCATTTCTTTGTTGTTATACCATCCTTCGATTGTAACAACACCCGGCGCCGGTGTGTCTTTGGTTGCATTCTGTGGAATGTAAAGGTATGCGGCCAGCTGGTGTCCAGAGGGACTTTCCCAGCTCATTTCCTTGATCCTGATCCCACCAGAAGTTTGTACAGCGGACGCTACGATGGCACTTACAAGGCAAAGAATCAGTGACAGGCACAACCAGAATTTGCTGTTTTTCAACCTACCTTTTTGATGCGACATGCTTGGGACCTCCTTTTTGAATCTGATTTTTCCGTAATAAAAATGGGGACACACTGCATCTGGACGATACAGTGCATCCCCATCTCACTTCTCTTGGGATGCTTCTAGTATAGCGTTTTGTAACAAAATGTCAATAGAAAATAAACAATTAAAAAATATTTTGTGCGCGAACTATAAAGTTGGGCGAAAACTATCAATGCTCTGCCCAGTCGCAGCTGCGGCCCACAGCCTTGTGCCAGCCGGAGAGCAGACGGGTGCGCTCAGCCTCGTCCATCTGCGGGGCAAAGGTCATATTGCAATGCCACAGGCTGCGGATCTCGTCCCGGTCCTTCCATACGCCGGTGGCAAGGCCCGCCAGATAGGCTGCGCCCAGAGCGGTCGTCTCCCGGATGGCCGGGCGCAGCACGGTCTTGTTCAGGATATCGGCCTGGAACTGCATCAGGAACTGGTCGCGGGATGCACCGCCGTCCACCTTCAGCGAGGTGATGGGCACGCCGGTGTCCTTTTCCATAGCAGCCACGAGGTCTGCGCTCTGGTAGGCAATGGACTCCTCTGCCGCGCGGATGATATGGTTCTGGGTGGTGCCGCGGGTAATGCCCACAATGGCACCGCGGGCGTACATATCCCAGTACGGTGCACCCAGACCAGTAAAGGCCGGCACGATGTAAATGCCGCCGTTATCCGGCACCTTCTGGGCATAGTATTCCGCATCGCGGCTCTCCTGGATCATGCGCAGGCCGTCGCGCACCCACTGGATGACGGCACCGCCCACAAAGACGCTGCCCTCCAGCGCATACTCCACCTTACCGTTCAGGCTGATGGCAATGGTAGAGATCAGGCCGTTCCGGCTGCGGCAGATGGTGTCGCCGGTGTTCATCAGCAAAAAGCAGCCGGTGCCGTAGGTGTTCTTGGCCTCGCCCTTGCGAAAGCAGCTCTGTCCGAACAGCGCAGCCTGCTGGTCACCGGCAATGCCGGCCACCGGGATCTGCACACCGCACAGATCGGTGGTGCCGTAGACCTCGCTGGAATCGGTCACGCGGGGCAGGATGCAGCGCGGGATATCCAGCGCTTTGAGCAGGGTGTCGTCCCAGTCCAGCGTGCGGATGTTATACAGCATGGTGCGGCTGGCGTTGGTGCGGTCGGTGACGTGCACTCTGCCGCCGGTCAGCTTCCAGACCAGCCATGTGTCCACAGTGCCGAACAGGATCTCCCCTGCCTCGGCCCGCTCCCGCGCACCGGGCACATTGTCCAGGATCCACTTGATCTTCGTTGCGGAGAAATAGGCATCGGGCATCAGGCCGGTATTCTCCCGGATGTAGTCTGCCATGCCGGGCTGCTGCAGCAGTTCATCCACCAGCGGAGCCGTGCGGCGGCACTGCCAGACGATGGCATTGTAGATGGGGCGGCCGGTGGCCTTTTCCCACAGGATGGTGGTCTCCCGCTGGTTGGTGATGCCAATGGCGGCGATATCGTGGGCATCGACACCGCTCTGGGCCACCACCTCGTTCATGACTCCATACTGGGTGGACCAGATCTCCATGGGGTTGTGCTCCACCCAGCCCTGCTGCGGATAGATCTGCTCAAACTCGCGCTGCTGCACCGCAATGATATTCTGCTCATTGTCGAACAGGATGGCACGGCTGCTGGTGGTTCCCTGATCCAGCGCCAGAACATATTTTGTACTCATGCTTTTGCTCCCTCCGTATCGTTTCAGGAGTGTGTATCACAGATTTCGCGTTGCCACAATGTCCACGCCGGTGCCGCACACGTCGGCCAGCACCACCTGCCCGGTGCGGACGGGTGCGTGCAGGGTGACGCGGTCCAGCGCAGCCATGACCTCGGTCATCTTCTCTTTGGGCACGGCCTGCGCAGTCTTTACCGGGCAGCGCGGGTACAGCCCACCCTCCACCCGCACGGTGCTGGTGATGATGCGGGTGGGATGGGTCAGCTCTTCCCTGCCGTAGGCGGCACCGTTGGGGCAGGCGTTTCCAGTTACATTATAATCATTTTCCGGGTCTACCTGCAAGTGGCAGCCGCAGGGACAGCAGATGCAAATGACTTCTTTGATGCTGCTCATTCTGCAATAACCTCCTCTACCGCAACGGTCAGCGGGCCGTCTGCTTTTTCCAGCAGGACTTTGGGCAGTGCGATGTGTTCCATCTCGCCGGGAGCCATGCGCTGGCGCTTGAACCGGGCCAGCTGCCTGCCGCCGCAGGTCACGGTGATCTGGCTGGGGCCGTAGTTCTGCCGCACGCGGAAGGAAATGTTTACGCTCCTGTCCACATCAGCGGGGCGCACCCGCTGCGGCACGGTGTAGCCCACGCCATTGCCCGGGACAAGGTCAAGCACAACCGTATCGGAGGCTTCGCCCTTCAAAACATAGGCCGCCGCAGAAGCACCGGCCAGGTCGCTTTCGCCCGAAACGAAGTCCACCAGATCATGCACGTGCACCACGTTGCCGCAGGCGAACACGCCGGGGATGCCGGTCTCCATATTCTCGTAGACCACTGCGCCCTTGGTGTGGGGGTCCATGGGGATGCCCGCCTGCCGGGTCAGCTCATTTTCCGGGATCAGGCCAACGCTGAGCAGGATGGTGTCCACATCAAATTCCATCTCGGTGCCCGGGATGGGGCGGCGGTTTTCGTCCACCTTGGCAACGGTGGCCTTTTCCACGCGGGCCTTGCCCTGAATATCCACGATGGTATGGGACAGATACAGGGGGATGTCGAAGTCCTGCAGGCACTGCACGATGTTGCGGGTCAGGCCGCCGGAATACGGCATGACCTCCACGCAGGCCAGTACTTTGGCACCTTCCAGCGTCATGCGGCGGGCCATGATCAGGCCGATGTCGCCGCTGCCGAGGATGAGCACCCGCTTGCCTACCAGATAGCCCTCCATGTTGACATAGCGCTGGGCCGCACCGGCGGTGTAGATACCGGCAGGGCGGCTGCCCGGAATGCCAATGGCACCGCGGGTGCGCTCCCGGCAGCCCATGCAGAGGATGATGCTTCTGGCTTCCAAAATCTGATAGCCCTTTTCCCGGCTGACGCAGTGGATCTTTTTGTCCGGGGTGACGTCCAGCACCATCGTGCCCAGCTCCACCCGGACACCGGTGGAGCGCAGCAGTTCAATGCAGCGGCCTGCGTATTCCGGGCCGGTGAGCTGCTCGCCAAAGCGGTGCAGGCCGAAGCCGTTGTGGATGCACTGGTTCAGGATGCCGCCCAGCTCGTTGTCGCGCTCTAAGATAAGGATATCGCGCAGACCATGCTGCCATGCGCTGTAAGCTGCGGCAAGGCCTGCAGGGCCGCCGCCGACGATGACCAGATCAATCATGGTGCTCTCCCTCCTGCTTGGTTTCGCACAGTAAGACGTTGGTGCCGGCCTTATCCTGCAGCACGTCCAGCGGACGGATGCCCAGCGTTTTGCTGATCAGCTCCAGCACCCGCGGCCCGCAAAAGCCGCCCTGACAGCGGCCCATACCGGCACCGCAGCGGCGCTTGACACCGTCAATGGTGGTGGCAGGGATCTCTTCGTGCAGAGCGTCCAGAATTTCGCCCTCGGTGATCGTCTCGCAGCGGCAGATCACGCGGCCATAGGCGGGTTCCTTTGCAATGAGCCGGGCTTTTTCTTCGGGCGGAAGCTCCTTGAAGCGCACCCGGGTGCGGCCATCCCTGTAATCCGCCTTGGGGGCGGGCAGATCGCCGTGAGCTTCCAGAATTTTGACGGCTTCTCTGGCAACGGCCGGTGCACTGGAAAGGCCGGGCGATTTCATGCCCGCCAGATCGATGAAGCCGGGTGCGCCTTCCGCTTCGCCGATAACGAAGTCGCCCGTGTCCACATTGGCACGGACACCCGCAAAATTGCGGATGGACTCGCTGAAGCGAATGTTCGGCACGCTGCGGCGCGCTGCGGCGCTGACGAAGGCCAGCCCGGCGGCGGTGCAGGCGGTATCGTCCCCTTCCACGGGGTCGGCGTTCGGGCCGACGATCAGGTTGCCGTGGACGGTGGGGGCCACCAGAACGCCCTTGCCGTTTTCGTTGGGGCACTGGAAGATGACGTGATGCACACGGCTGCCCTCGGATTTATCCAGCAGGTAGTATTCGCCCCGGGTGGGCTGGATGGTAAATTTGTGGGGTGCGGCCATATCGTGCACGGCCTGCGCCGAGATGCCTGCCGCATTGATGATATAGCGCGTTTCCACAATTCCGGAGGGGGTGGTCAGCGCCCAGCCGCCGGCGGTCTTTTCGATGCGGGTCACATGGCAGCTGCGGTGCAGCTCCACGCCGTTGCGCACAGCCACTTCTGCCATTGCCAGCGCAAACTCCCACGGGCTGACGATGGCGGCGCTGGGCGCATACAGCGCGCCAACGACAGTGGGGGCCAGATTCGGTTCCATGGCAAGCGTTTCCTCTGCGGAAAGCAGCCGGATGCCCGGCACGCCGTTGGCGATGCCGTTCTCATACAGTTTCTGCAGGTGGGGCAGCTCTTCCGGGCTGAGGGCCAGCACCAGACTGCCGCACTGCAGGTACGGCACATCCAGCCGGGCGCAGATCTCCTTGGCCAGTGCGGACCCCTCCACGTTGAGCCGCGCCATCCGGGTGCCCGGTTCGGGGTCGTAGCCAGCGTGCAGAATGGCACTGTTGGCCTTGGTGGTGCAGTCGGCCACGTCATTTTCAGCCTCGAAAATGGCGGTCTGCAGCGGGTAATGGGACAGCTCATAGGCGGCTGCCGCACCAATGATGCCGCAGCCGATAATTGCTACATCCAGCATAAAAACCTCCTGATCGCTCCGTTTGCCGAATAAAAGAAAAAGAGCAGGACAAACAAAAGGGCCTTTCGACTCTCCCCTTGCTTGTTCTGCTCGATCCTCTGAACAAACTTTTATTGTCTTTATGATAATGCGATCTGCACAAGATGTCAAGCATTTGTTGAAAATTTAAAGCTCATTTTTACCTGTGCGGCTTTTTCCTGCTCTTTGCGGGCGCGGAGGCTTTTGGCAGAGCACGGCCTGCAGCGCTGCGCCCGGCCACAAGGCCGGAGCCGAACGCCCAGTGCAGGTTAAAACCGCCGCAGCTGCCTGCGCAGTCCAGCGTTTCGCCCACAAAGTAAAGGCCCGGACAGCCCTTGAACTGGAAGTGCTGATCCACCTCCCGCAGGGCCAGCCCGCCGCCGGTGGTCTGGGCCTGCTTCCAGCTGCAGGGGGTCAGCCCCTCAAAGCGCCAGTGCTTGGCGGTGTGGGCCAGCTTCTGCCACTGTGCGGCGGTGAGCACGGCAGGCGCGTCGCTGTCCTGCAGCCCGGCGGCAGACCACACAGTACGGCCCAGCTTCTGGTTCAGCAGGCCCAGCCAGAAGTCAGCGGCGCTGCCCCCTGCCGTCTGGGCGGCGTGGGCCGCAAACAGGCTGGCAAGTGCGGTTTCGTCCACTGCCGGGAAGAGGTCCAGCTCCACAGCAGGAGCCTTGGGGCCGCGGCCCGGGGCCAACAGGCCGGACAGCTGCATGATGCAGATGCCGGAAAGGCCGTAATCGGTGAACTGTACCTCGCCGTTCTCGCAGGCAAGCACACGGGCACCGTCCAACAGGGATGCTGCTGCCTTGGCACGGATGCCAGCCAGCGCTTTGCGGGGCTTTGCGCACTGCAGGGCGGTCAGGCAGGGGTACAGCGGCTCCACCCTGCCGCCGCACTGGGCGGCGAACCGGGTGCCAAAGCCGTCGGTGCCGAACTGCGGCCCTGCTTCGCCGCCCATGGCGCAGATGACGGCATCGGCGCGCAGCATTTCGGCAGAGCCCTCTGCCGTCTCGAACTGCACGGCGTAGCCGCTGCGGCCCTGGCTCAGGGTGCGCACGGTGCAGCCGGTGCGCAGCTGCACATGGTGCTGCGCAAGGTGATGCTCCAGCAGGGCCAGTACGTCCGCCGCCTGATTGGAGTACGGATACACCCGGCCCGCCTCGTCGGTGCGGGTGTAAAGCCCCAGCGCACGGAACCAGCGCAGCGGGTCGGCGGTATTTACGGCATCCAGCAGCGGACGAAGTGCTGCCGGGTCGGCAGTGAAATACAGCTCCGGTGCAATGCCGGTGTTATCCAGATTGCAGCGGCCATTGCCGGTGGCAAGCAGCTTTTTGCCCGGCTTCGGGTTGCGCTCCAGCACAATGACCTGTGCAGCGGGGGCACTTTGTGCCGCCGCCAGCGCGGCTGCAAGACCGGCGGCACCGCCGCCCAGAATGAGGATGTTCGGCATCCGGACACCTGCCTTTCTCAGTAGAATTTTAGGATCTGTCTTCATAAGCGGGGTGCTGTGCTTATGAAAACGGCTTTTTGTATCATTGTAGCAGAACCCTGCCGGAAACGCAACGAAGAGGCAGCTTTCCGTGCAGGTCTTTTTGCGCGGGGGCAGCAGGTATAAATGGCCCGGTCTGACAGATACTAGTGCTGCAGGCATTTTTAAGGAAACGGAGGAGCAAAAACATGAAAGCAACAGGAATCGTGCGCCGCATCGACGAGCTGGGCCGGGTGGTGATCCCAAAGGAGATCCGCCGCACCCAGCGCATCCGCCGCGGCGACCCGCTGGAGATCTTCACCACGGGCGACGGCGAGGTGATCTTTAAAAAGTATTCGCCCATTGGCGAGATGAACACAGTAGCGGCCCAGTATACCGAGGTGCTCAGCAAAAGCTTTGCGCTGACCGCACTGGTGGCCGACCGCGACCGCATCCTTACGGTGAGCGGCTCCGGCCGGCGGGAGCTGGCCGACCGCAGCATCAGCCAGCCGCTGGAAAAGCTGATGGATGGCCGCAGGCTGTACCAGAGCGAGGGCATTGCCGAAAAGTGCATCCTGCCCTGCGAAGGCTCGCCCCGAGCAGTGCTGTGTGCCGCACCCATCATTGCGGCGGGCGATGTGACCGGCGTGGTGGCCCTGCTGACCGAAGACCGCACGGCCACGCCGGATGCCGCCCAGCTCAAGGCCGTGAATGTGGCAGCGGCATTTCTGGCAAGGCAGATGGAAGAGTAAAGAACATGCCGGAGCGCTTTCCTTATAATAAGGAGGGCGCTTTCTTCGTTTATGACAGAATTATGAATCTTTTAAAACATTTTTCCAAGGGGCTTGACAGCACCGGAAAATTGGCTATAATGGTCTTAGCACTCAGGAACAAGGAGTGCTAAACAAACAAAGCGAACGCAAAAAGGAGGCAGGCGCTATGACGATGGATGCACGCAAGCAGCGAGTCTTGCAGGCGATCGTGGCGCTGTATGGTCTCGAAGGCGAGCCCGTTGGCAGCAGCGTGCTGGCAAACTACTTTGACATGGCAGTTTCCAGCGCAACGCTTCGCAATGAGATGGCGGCGCTGACAAAGCTGGGCCTGCTGGAGCAGCCCCACACCAGCGCGGGCCGTGTGCCCAGTGCCAAGGGCTACCGTTACTACCTTGATAATCTGCTGACCGACGATCAGCCGCTGGATCGTGTGAGCCGCGCCCGGGTGGATGCGGTGTTCGCAAGCCTCGACCATGAGCCGGAAAAGCTGGCCGCAGGTGCCGCCAAGGCGCTGGCCGCCATCAGCGGCTGCACCGCCGCCATCAGCACCCCGTGCGCCGAAGACCTGTGCATCGCCCACTATGAAGTGGTTCAGGTGGGCCGCAGCGCAGCGGCTGTGCTGGCCGTTACCACGGCCGGTTACGTTCGTACCCGTGTGGCACGGGTGCGCACCGGTCTTTCCCGCGAGAATGCGGCAGCACTTGCCGCACTGCTGAACCGCAACCTTACCTTTGTAGCGCCGGTGGATCTTTCCACCCGGCTGCTGGCAGAGCTGTGCAGCCAGATCGACCCGGAGCTGGTGCCCGTTATCAGTGCAGCGGCTGCCATCCTGCAGGATTCCGTCAAGCCCCACGTATTTCTGGGCGGCGAGCAGTATCTGCTGGACTGGCCCCAGCTGGACGGCAAGGTGGGCGACATCCTCACACTGCTGAACGACGAGGAGCAGGCCGCTGGCCTGATCGCACCTCCGGCAGAACGCAGTGAGAGCGTGCTGCTGGGCGAGGATCTGGAACCGCAGATCCCGGGTCTGTGCATCGTGAGCGACCGGTATCTGGTGGGCGGAGGCCTGTGGGGCTCCATTGCATTGATCGGCCCCACCCGGATGCCCTTCCAGAAGCTGATGCCGCTGCTGCATTACTTTGCAGACCAGCTGGGCGAGGGCATGAGCGGCAAACGAAAAGACACCCCACAGGCTGCCGTACCCCGGCGGACTGTGATCTATAAGGAGGATCTGGAATGAGCGAAGAAGCAAAAAAGACGGCTCCGGCTCAGGAAGCGGAGCAGCCCGAAACGGCTCCCGAGGAAAAGGCCCAGCAGGCAGCACCCGAACAGGAACCTGCTGCCGAAGCTGCCGACCCGAAGGATGACAAGAAGAAGGATGGCGGCTGGTTCAACAAGAAGGCCCGCGAGCTGGAAGCCGTAAAGGCAAAGCTGGACGCGGCCGAAGCCAACGCTGCACAGGCCAAAGACCAGCTGCTGCGCATGGCAGCGGAGTACGAGAACTACCGCAAGCGCTCCACCCGCGAAGCCGACCAGAAGTTCAACGATGGCATTTCCTTTGCGGTGAACCAGATCATTCCCATTCTGGATACGCTGGAGATGGCAGCCAACGCCCCCACCACCGACGAGAACTACAAAAAGGGCGTGACCATGACGCTGGACAAGGCCGCCAAGGCGCTGGATGCCCTCCATGTGGAGGAGATCGAGGCGCTGGGCAAGCCCTTTGATCCCAACTTCATGAATGCAGTGCAGCAGATCCCCGCCCCGGACGGACAGGAGAGCGGCACCGTCATCACGGTCTACCAGAAGGGCTACAAGCTGGGCGATAAGATCGTCCGCCATGCGACCGTTGTAGTGGCCGAATAACAAAGCAGAAACCCGAAAGGGTTTTGAATATAACATCCGCTTACAAACATTTGAGCATCACATAAACAATAAGATTTGTTCTTTCGAGAGGAGTTTTCATTATGAGTAAGATCATTGGTATCGACCTTGGTACTACCAACAGCTGCGTGGCTGTCATGGAGGGCGGCGAGCCCGTTGTTATCGCAAACTCTGAGGGTGCACGCACCACCCCGTCTGTGGTCGGCTTTACCAAGACCGGCGATCGTCTGGTGGGTCAGGTCGCAAAGCGTCAGGCCATCACCAACCCTGAGAACACCGTTGCTTCCATCAAGCGCTTCATGGGCACCGACCACAAGGTGACCCTGAACGGCAAGGAGTACACTCCCCAGCAGGTCAGCGCTATGATCCTGCAGAAGCTGAAGGCTGATGCCGAGGCTTATCTGGGCGAGCCTGTTACCGAGGCTGTCATTACCGTTCCTGCATACTTCAACGACAGCCAGCGTCAGGCTACCAAGGACGCAGGCACCATTGCAGGCCTGAACGTCAAGCGTATCATCAACGAGCCTACTGCCGCTTCTCTGGCATATGGCATCGATAAGGAAGAAGACCAGAAGATCATGGTCTACGATCTGGGCGGCGGTACCTTCGATGTGTCCATCATCGAGATGGGCGACGGCGTTACCGAGGTCCTGGCCACCAACGGTGATACCCATCTGGGCGGCGATGACTTCGATGAGCGCATCATCAACTGGATGGCAGATGCCTTCCAGACCGAGAACGGCATCGACCTGCGCAAGGACAAGATGGCTGCGCAGCGTTTGAAGGAAGCTGCCGAGAAGGCAAAGATCGAGCTGTCCAGCGCAATGAGCAGCCAGATCAACCTGCCCTTCATCACTGCCGATGCTACCGGCCCCAAGCACTTGGATATGACCCTGACCCGCGCAAAGTTCAATGAGCTGACCGCTGATCTGGTCGATCGCACCATGGGCCCCGTCCGCAAGGCTCTGCAGGATGCAGGCCTGCGTCCCTCTGACCTGAAGAAGGTTCTGATGGTCGGTGGTTCCACCCGTATCCCCGCTGTCTACGATGCAGTCAAGAAGGAACTGAACTGCGAGCCCTTCAAGGGCATCAACCCCGATGAGTGCGTGGCTGTGGGCGCTGCTATTCAGGGCGGCGTGCTGCAGGGCGATGTGAAGGGCCTGCTGCTGCTGGATGTCACCCCGCTGAGCCTGGGCATTGAAACTCTGGGCGGCGTGTGCACCAAGATCATCGACCGCAATACCACCATCCCCACCCACAAGAGTCAGGTGTTCTCCACCGCTGCAGACAACCAGCCCTCTGTTGAGGTCAACGTTCTGCAGGGCGAGCGTGAGTTCGCACGCGACAACAAGAGCCTGGGTGTCTTCCATCTGGACGGCATCGCTCCGGCTCCCCGTGGTGTGCCTCAGATCGAAGTTACCTTCGATATCGATGCAAACGGCATCGTGAAGGTCAGCGCAAAGGATCTGGGCACCGGCAAGGAGCAGAACATCACCATTACCGCTTCTACCAACATGTCCAAGGAGGACATCGACAAGGCTGTGAAGGAAGCTGAGCAGTTTGCTGCCGACGATAAGAAGAAGCGTGAAGAGGTCGATATCCGCAACGGTGCCGACCAGATGGTGTTCCAGACCGAGAAGATGCTGAAGGAGAACGGCGACAAGCTGCCCGCCGACGTGAAGAGCGAGGCCGAGAGCAAGCTGGCCGACCTGAAGACCGCTGTTCAGTCCGGCAACGTGGACGACATCAAGGCAAAGCAGGAAGCCCTGAGCCAGGTGTTCGAGAAGATGTATCAGGCAGCCGCTGCCGCACAGCAGGCCGCCGGTGCACAGCCCGGCCCCGACGCAGGTGCAAACAACCAGCAGAAGCCGGGTGATGACGGCGTTGTGGATGCCGACTTCAAGGAAGTCTGATAAAAAACACAGCAGTGTGTGCCCGGCCAAACCGGCGGACGCACGCGTGGAATAGCAAAAGCCGCTCCGGTTTTGCCGGAGCGGCTCTTGCTGGTTATAGAGCGAGGAACCAACCGGGGCGTTTCCCGGATCAAACGTTCCCGGAGAGGTGAGTGGATATGGCACAGGAAAAGCGTGATTACTACGAAGTGCTGGGGGTATCCAAGACTGCGACCGATGCCGAGATCAAAAAGGCATACCGCAAGCTTGCAATGAAATACCACCCGGACTATAACCCCGGCGATAAGAACGCCGAGGAAAAGTTCAAGGAAGTAAACGAAGCAAACGAGGTGCTTTCGGACCCGAAGAAGCGCCAGCTGTACGACCAGTACGGCTTTGCAGGTGTTGACCCTGCCTATGCAGCACAGAACGGCGGCGGCCCCGGTGCGGGCGGCTTTGGCGGTTTTGGCGGCGACGGCGTGGATCTGGGCGACATTTTCGGCGATATCTTTGGCGGCGGCTTCGGCGGCTTTGGCGGTTCGTCCCGTCAGGCGAACCCCAACGCACCGCGCAAGGGTCAGGATATCCGCGTGCGCATCACCCTGAGCTTTGACGAGGCCGTGCACGGCTGCAAGAAGAACATCACCATCACCCGCCAGCAGGAGTGCACCGAGTGCCACGGCAGCGGCTGTGCTGCCGGTTCCAGCCCCGAGACCTGCCCGGACTGCGGCGGCCGCGGCTTCGTGATCCGTCAGCAGCGCACCCCCTTTGGCGTGATGCAGACCCAGCAGCCCTGCTCCCGCTGTGGCGGCAAGGGCAAGCTGGTCAAGAATCCCTGCAAGGTCTGCCATGGCAGCGGCAAGGTGGCTGCTAAAAAGACGCTGGAGGTGTCCATCCCCATGGGCATCGACGACGACCAGAGCTTTGCACTGCGCGGCATGGGCGATGCCGGTGCAAACGGCGGTCCCTCCGGTGATGTGATCGTCATGGTCACGGTGCGCCCCAGCGAGGTGTTCCAGCGCGACGGCTACGATGTGTGGGTCACCGTGCCCATCACTTACAGTCAGGCCGTGCTGGGCGACACCGTGCAGGTGCCCTCCATTGACGGCAAGGTGGAGTACACCGTGCCCGAGGGCACCCAGAGCGGCACCACCTTCCGCCTGCGCGGCAAGGGCATCCAGTACCTGAATGGCCGCGGCCGCGGTGATATGTACGTCAAGTGCGAGGTGGAGATCCCCAAGAAGCTGAACAAGACCCAGCGGGAGGCCCTGAAGAAGTTCGAGGGCACCCTGAAAGAAGAAAACTACGAAAAGCGCAAGGGCTTCTTCAAAAAGCTGAAGGACATGTTCAACAACTGAGACTGAAAACCGCATAACATAAAAAGCGGCGGCACTTCCCAAACGGGAGGTGCCGCCGCTTTTGCTTTTTCAGAACAGAGACCGGGACTTAGTTGCCGAAGATCAACAGGGCGTTGGGCACAAGGCCGATGATGGTTGCGCAGGAACCAATGAACCAGAAGCTGCAGCCGATGTCATGGATGGTGTTCGTGGGGCTTTTTTCAGCATGGGCAACCAGAGCGTTCATGCCGTTTTCCACCCAGTTGGAGTTGATATTTGCCTTGCGGTAATCGTGGATGGCAGAAACAGCCTTGTACCAGCCGTACAGCGGGAACCATGCCATGGCGGCTTCCACAACACCTACGCCGCCCTCGGTGTAGGTCATTTCTTCGCAGGACAAAACATTGTATGCAGCAGGATAAGTAATGGCGTTCGTCATAAAGCAAAACTCCTTTTTTAGGTTTGATAAAAAAAGCGGCGGCTCTTCCGTTGAAGAGCCGCCGCAAAAAGCCCTTTGGTGTACTCCTGAAAATTAGAAGTAGATGATGCCCAGAGACATAACGGCAGAAAGGCCAAAGCTGCTGATGGTCGATGCAGCATTCCAGAAGATCATGCCGGCATGGTAGAAGGTGTTGGTCACATTGCCCTTGCAGTCGGCTTTGATATCGCTCCAGACGTTGGATGCCCAGTTGTCGTGATCCTTCTTGCGTGCTTCACGGCAGGTGTTGATGCCGATAACCGTAGCGTAGCCGGGCCACAGCCATGCAGCGACAGCCTGACCGACGGTAGCACCGCCTTCGGTGTAGGTCATTTCTTCGCAGGAAAGAACGTTGTAGGAAGCAGGCATCATGATTTTGTTTTCCATAATAACACTCCTTTGAATCAAAGCTATCCAGACAGTGCAAGATCGCACTGTTTAAAACCCAAAAATAAACCGGGATATGCGCTTGGAGATCGTTCTCATAAAGCAGGGCGCGCCGCCGCATGACGCGAGTAGTTGCTTGCAGGAAAAGGAAAGCAGTGCTGTTCTCTGCAGGCAAAAGACCGTTCAGACGGTATACAGTGCTCAGGCAGCCGATTTCTTATTTCTGCTTGATGAAAAGCCCGCGGCCCTCTCTGGCGGAAAAGGCCGCGGGTAAAGGGGTCTTTGGTCTCTCCGGACGGATCTTATGAGCAGGGTCAGAGCAGGACGATGGCAGCATTGACCAGAAAACCAACGCCGGTAGCGCTGGTCGCGGTGACCCAGACGATGCGTCCCAGATCACGCAGCATGTTCTGCGCACTGGAATCCATATCGCGGCTCAGAGCATCCAGACCGGTATCCAGCCAGTCGTTGGGGTGGCTCTTGCGGTAGTTGCGCATGGCGGTAACACCCATGTACCAGCCAATGGGCGGAATCCAGTTCAGCAGAGCTTCCGTAAAGGTAGCACCGCCCTCGGTGTAGGTCATCTCTTCGCAGGAAAGAACGTTGTAGGAAGCAGGCATCATGATCTTGTTTTCCATAATAACACTCCTTTGAATCAAAGATCGTATCAGCACATTCTATGCACTGTTCACACCAGATCGAACCATCGATGAAGAACAACTGCTCTATATCGCCATTGTACAACACCCGTTGATTTTTTGCAAGGGGTGAATGGGCAGAGTGCGCAAAAACTGGAGAGACTTCCGAAAAGAACTAGAAAAATTTGTGAAAAAAGACTGCAATAATTTGACATAAAACAACAGCGCCCTTTCCTTTGCGGAAAAGGCGCTGCCATGTTTACCCGGCCACACCGGCACGGTAGAGGTACGGGTCGCTCTTGAAGCTGTCAAAACTGTAGAGCACCAGGATCTGGTCATAATCGTTATCCGCGATCAGCTGATCCAGACCGTAGTTGTAGTTGCGGAAGTCCACCACATCGATCTGGGCGTAGTTTGCCGTCAGATACGGTGCAAAGCAGTTGGCGTAGCTGTCCTTGATGACCAGAATGCGCCCGGTGCCGTCGCCCTCAATGCGGCTCAGGCCGTTGTTGCCATGCAGGAACATGGCGTACTTATCGTACACGTTCAGCTTGTCCGTGTCGTACAGGCCGGTGGTCTGGCCGTCTGCGGGCTGGCCTGCAGCGGTGACATTATAGATGGTCAGGCTGTTCGGCAGGTCGTAGTAGGTGATAGTATCCGGCACGGCATTCCATGTGCGGGCCTTGGAGTAGTGGGTGCCGTAGAAATTTTCGGCGGTCAGAGCCGTGTGCGCGGCGGGGTCGAAGGGGGTCAGGCTCAGCGTACCGCACAGCTGCTGGTAGGCGTAATAAGCGCCAAGGCTCGTCCAGTGATGGTCGGTGCGGTAGTAGATATATTCGTCCTTGTGTTCGGCAAGGGTCTGCCGCACATCCACAAAGCGCCCTCCGGCGGCCTGTACGGCGGCGGAAAGCTGGTCGAGATAGGCATCCTCGTCCAGCAGCGGCGCGTTTGCAGGCACGTTTTCCGGGTAAATGACCGATGCTGCCGGGGCCAGCAGTACATCCACCTTACCCGGGTGGCGCTGGCACAGTGCTTCCACGGCGGCGGTGTTCTTGGGCAGGGTGCGGTTCTCGCTGTCCAGCAGGCCGAAGGTGCGGGGGAACATCATGTGCTCTTTGCCCAGCAGGATGCCGCCGTTCTGCTCCTTCTGCAGCAGGGTGGTCTCCACTACGCTCTGCAGGCTGATCCACTCATCGCGGCCGAACACCTGATCCTTCACGTACTTTGTGTAGGCGGTAAAGTAGCTGTTCAGCCCCTTGGCGGAAAGCTGGGTCAGCGCCGGGCGCTGGGAAAGGGTGGTGTTTTCCATCTCGCTGTAGGCGCGGTCCGGTGTAATAAGGTCCAGTGCGAACAGACCAAGAAAGAACAGGCTGAACACCACCAGCACCGGGTAGTGCAGGAGCGAGGAAGATTTTTTGGAATGCTTGTCCATCTTCACGCCTCCTTAAAAGTTGAAATAGAGGAACGGGCTGTTGGTGCTGCCCACCACATAGGCGGTGGAGACCACCAGCAGCGCCAGAATGGCGGCACAGCGGGTGACGGCATTCTTTTTGAGCAGGTTCCAAATCTTTTCAATGAACGGGGTGCAGCAGAGGATGCTGACCACCAGCAGCACACCGTAGTTGCGCAGGAAGTACAGCGGCGAAACACCGCCGGAAGGAACGAACAGCTTGTGGAACAGCAGACCGAAGCTTACGCCCGTATCGTTGCCCACGAACATGGCCCAGCCCACCACCACGAGGAACAGGGTGTAGATGTGGGGCCACACTCTGCCCTTTTGCAGGTGGGGCAGCAGGAACAGCTTTTCTACAGCCAGCAGCACAAAGTAGTACAGGCCCCAGCAGATAAAGTTCCAGTTCGCGCCGTGCCAGATGCCGGTGAGCAGCTCCACCACGAACAGGTTGAAGATCTGGCGCTTCAGGCCCTTGCGGTTGCCGCCGAGAGGGATATACACATACTCCCGGAACCAGCCGGAAAGGGTCATGTGCCAGCGCCGCCAGAACTCGGTGATGGATGCGGAGATATAAGGGTAGTTGAAGTTTGCGGGGAAGTCGAAGCCCAGCATCTTGCCCATGCCAATGCCCATCATGGAGTAGCCGGAAAAGTCAAAGTAGAGCTGCAGGCTGTAGGCGATGATGCCCAGCCACACCAGCGGGGTGGATGCATTGGCAAGGCCCACAAAGGTGGTGGAAGGGCTGTCCGCAACGCCGATGATGTCTGTCCACAAAGCACCGATGGCATCCGCCAGCAGCACCTTTTTGGCAAGGCCAAAGGTGAACAGGGTCATGCCCTCTTCGATCTGCTGCAGGCTGTAGCGGTGCCGGTATACGTGCAGCTGGTTCGAGACATCGCGGTATTTCACGATGGGGCCGGCGATCAGCTGAGGGAACATGACCACATAGGCACCAAAGTCGATGATATTACGCTCTGCCTTTACATCCCGGCGGTAAACATCGATGGAGTAGGAAAGGGTCTGGAAGGTGTAAAAGCTGATGCCCAGCGGCAGAGTGCCAATGCCCTGGATCTCGGCAAAGGCGGTGCCCAGCAGGGCGTTTGCGCTGCGCAGCACAAAGTTTGCGTATTTGAAGTAGAACAGCATCCCAAGGCTGCCAATGAGGGCCACCAGCAGAAATGTCCTGCGCAGGGCCGGCTTTTGGTCGAAGTGCTCGATGCACAGGCCGCTGATGTAGTTGATGAGGATGAGGGCCACCATGACCGGGAAAAACCGTACCTCGCCCCAGCAGTAGAACACCAGACTGCAGAGGAACAGCACGGTGTTCTTGAGCTTTGCGGGCGCAAGGTAATACAGCGCCAGCGTGATGGGCAGAAACCGAAACAGAAAGATGATGGTGCTGAAAACCAAAGCGTCAGCCTCCTTTTAGCCGAAAAAAGCCGATGCCGCAAATGGCACCGGCCTTGGGTGGATCCAGATTCAGTCTGCCAGTGCGCTGTCCACGGCGCTGTCCAGATCGGCAGTGCACTCGTTGGATGCGATCACCATGACAATGGTGTTGCCCTTGAAGGCGATGACAGCGTTCTCCACGTTATCCTGCGCCTGAGCAAACTCGGCGTAGTTGCCGTAGAAGGCCACCTGATCCTGCTGGTAGGAAGCCAGCTGGTTGGCTACGTCCTCGGCCTTGCCGTCGGCAGCTTCGAGCACCAGCACCAGACCGGCATCGCCGTTGTCGTTGCTCTTCACGCCCTTGTAGCTCACCACGTCCTCAGCCTTCAGGCCGAAATCGTACTCAATGTTCATGGCTGCGATCTCGAACTGGTTGGAGATGGGGTCGGCTTCCAGCAGAGCATTGAAAACACCGTCCAGTGCATCAGAGCCGTTCTCGGCAGCATTGTCCACAACAGCGGATGTGGCGGCACTGGAAGCGGGAGATTCCGCAGCAGCGGTGGAAACGGAGGAGGGAGCGGCCGAAGAGCTGGCGGAACCGCCGCAGCCGGTAAGAGCGACAGCAGCCAGCGCGCCGGTGAGAGCAATTGTAAAGATTTTTGTGCGATTTATCATAAAATATTCCTTCTTTTGTTCAAAACATTTTTGCAGCTGCCCAAAGCGGTCCTGCATCAGGGCAGACTATTGTTATCTTACCATAACTGTGTGCAAAATGCAACGAAAAGCCCCTCGGTTTTACGGATTTTTAACCGGTGATCTTTTCCCCTGCAGCAAGCTTCTGCAGCACGGCAACGGCATCCTCAAAGCACAGGCCGCTCTGCTGGATCAGGGCCGCATTTTCCGGTCCCACATAGCGCCAGTGCCACGGCTCGTAGGTGATCTCGGTAACGGCTTCTGCGTTTTTGGGGTACCGCAGGATGAAGCCGTATTCCACGGCATGGGCGCTCAGCCAGCGGAAGGCCTCGGTGTTTTCAAAGCCCTCGGTCAGGTCGGTGTGCTCCGGGCTGTTCAGGTCGGCAGCAAGGCCGCAGTTGTGCTCCGAGTAGCCCGGCGGGTTCACGATATTTGCCGCCTGCTTTTTCGCTTCGGCTTCGCTCAGGCCCTTATTGCGGAAATACTGGGTCTTTTGGTCGTAGAGGTTCTTCTGGTAGTCCACACTGCGGTAGCCGCTCTGCATCCAGATGGTCACGCCGTCCTTTGAGGCGGCGGCCTGCATGGCGAGGAACGCATCGGCGGCTTCGGTCTGCAGGGTCTTGTTCACAGCGGTGGCCGAGCCGCACGCCTTGGTGGTAAAGGTATGATCGTCCGGCATTTTGTTCGTGTGGTTCACCAGCACCATGCGGGGATCATCCAGAATGGCCTGTGCCTGCCGGGCGGTCAGCAGACTGCTTTCTGCCTCTGATGCTGCCGAGGCGCTGGACGTGGAAGTTGCCGAGGCGGCAGGCACAGCGGAACGGCTGTGCAGCACGAACGAGGCCCCGCCCACGGCAATGCAGGCCACGACGGTAACGGTGAGCACGCGCCGCACGGCGGGCCGCAGATGGCGGCGGTGATGAGGATGGACAGACGGATTCATCTGGAATACCTTCTTTCCGGTGGATGTGCATAGAGTTTGCTTCCTATGGGCAAGCTATGCCCGGAGGGGAAACAATATGAAAATGACAGCACAGGAATATGCGCGCCGGGTGCGGCGCATCGGGCCGCACTCGCCCTTGGGGCTGGACTGCCTGTGGGCTTTTGGCGTGGGCGGCGGCATCTGCCTGCTGGGCGAAGTGCTGCGCCAGAGCTATCTTGCCATGGGCGTGGAAGACGACCTTGCCGGCACCCTGACCAGCTGCAGCCTGATCGTGCTCTCAGCGGTGCTTACCACGCTGGGCTGGTACCAGAAGCTGGCCGCAAAGGCCGGGGCCGGGTCACTGGTGCCCATCACAGGCTTTGCCAATGCGGTGGTCAGCGCGGCCATCGAGTTCAAGGCCGAGGGTCGGGTGCTGGGTACCGGGGCCAAGATGTTCACCATTGCCGGGCCGGTGATCGTGTACGGCACGCTGGCGGCGGTGGTGTACGGCGCGGTGCTGTGGGTGCTGGGCATGGCGGGTGTGCCTGTGCTGTCATAAACACGGGCAAGTGTGCCATAAGATTGCAGCATGATGTTATTATACAACATTTTATGGAACGTTTTTCATCTATTTTCCACGAAGGAGAAATTTTGCCTATGACGGTCCGGTGCGGGGATACCCTGCTGTTCCAGACACTGCCGGTGATCGCTGCGGGTGCAGCGGTGGGCGGCAAAAAAGAGAGCGAAGGCCCGCTGGCGGCAGAGTTCGACGAGCTGAGCGCAGACAACCGCTTTGGCCAGTCCAGCTGGGAAGCTGCGGAAAAATACCTGCAGCTGCGCGCCGCGCGGCTGTGCCTGCAAAAGGCGGCGCTTCCGCAGGAAAAGGTGCAGCTGGCCCTTGCCGGGGATCTGCAGGCCCAGTGCACAGCATCCAGCTATGCCATGCGGGAGCTGGGCGTGCCCTTTGCCGGGCTGTTCGGGGCCTGCAGCACCATGGCCGAGGGCCTTGCGCTGGGCGCTGCTCTGTGCGAGGGCGGTGCTGCGCGCAATCTGCTGGCCATGGCTTCCAGCCACTTCTGCGCGGCAGAGCGGCAGTTCCGCACGCCGATGAGCTACGGCGCGGTGCGCACGCCCACGGCCCAGTGGACTGCCACCGCTGCTGGATGCTGCCTTTTGCAGCCGCAGGGCGAAGGCGTTGGCATTGCCGCTGCCACCTTTGGCCGTGTGCAGGATTATCAGGTAAAGGACATCAACAATATGGGGGCTGCCATGGCCCCGGCAGCGGCTTCCACCCTGCTGCACTATTTTAAGGATACCGGCACCGAACCGCAGGAGTTCGACTGCATCTATACCGGCGACCTTGGGCAGGTGGGCAGTCAGCTGCTGCGGGAGCTGCTGGCCGCAGAAGGCTTGCTGATCAAAAACCATGTGGACTGCGGGTGCATCCTGTTCGACGCAAACGAGCAGAGCGTAAAGAGCGGCGGCTCCGGCCCGGGCTGCTGCGCGGCGGTGCTGTGCGGGCACATCCTGCCGCGCCTGCGCCGGGGCAGCCAGAAGCGGGTGCTGTTCACAGCCACCGGGGCCCTGATGAGCCAGACCACCTTTTTGCAGAAGGAGACCATCCCGGCGGTGGCGCATCTGGTGGAGCTGCGTGCGCCGGAAAAGGAGAAGTAAGATGAACTATTTCTGGGCTTTCTGTGTGGGCGGGGCCATCTGCGTGGCGGGACAGCTGCTCATCGACCTGACCGGCCTGACCCCGGCCCGCATCCTGACCGGATATGTGGTGGCGGGCGTGGTGCTTTCGGCCATTGGGTGGTATGCCCCGCTGGCCGAGTTTGCCGGGTGCGGGGCCACGGTTCCTCTGCTGGGTTTCGGCCATCTGCTGGCAAAGGGCGTGCGCACCGCGCTGCAGGAAGAAGGTGCTGTGGGCATCCTCACCGGCGGGCTGACCGCCGCTGCGGCCGGTGTTACCACCAGCCTTGTGTGCGGCGTGGTGTGCAGCTGGGTGGGCAAAAGTCACGACCAGAACTGAAGAAGAAATACACCAGAACATTGTCACTTTGTCCGCCACCCTTCGCCCTGTTTTTCCACCGCACTGCGGTAAACTGTGCAAAACAGGAGGTGATGCGGATGAAGCACCGCTGGACGACCCTTTTGTGGGAGCTTTGGGCTGCACAGGCCTTGTGCGCGGTGGCAGCCCTGCCGCCGGGCAGTGCGTTCCATACATGCCCGGCACTGGCGCTGCCGGGGCTGGCCCTTGCGGCGGCGGTGCCCACGGCATGGGCTGCGTGGGCGCTGCTGGCCGAGCCGCCCGACGGCCTGCCGCCGGAGCAGCTTCTGGAGCAGGCACCGGGGTTCGATTTTGCCACCCTGTGCGATTTTGAGCGGCCTGCTGCCGTGCCCTGAAAAGCGGGCAAAACAAAAACCCCTGTGCCGGGAACCCGGTACAGAGGTTTTGTTCGTCAATCAGAAAGCGATCAAGCGTTCTTGTTAGCACGCTTTGCCATACGGCTGATCTTGCGGCTGGCGGTGTTCTTTTTGATGACACCCTTAGCGCGAGCCTTGTCGATCGCGGAAACAGCAGCCAGGACGGTTGCGTCCTTGTCAGCGGCATTCGCATCGATGGCAGCGTCTGCCTTCTTGACGACTGTTTTCAGGTTGGTCTTAATGGCCTTGTTGTGAGCCTGCTCTGCAGCAGCCTGCACGACGCGGTCCTTCTGAGATTTGATGTTAGGCATTCGTTCCACCTCCTTGGCTACCTATAACAGCGCACCCTATGATACCATATTTCGCGTACCAGCGCAAGCGTTTTTTTGATTTTTGTTTAGAAAAGTTTTATTTTTTCCATACTTTCTGCATGCAGAGGGGGCATTTGGCCCCAAAACAGGCAGGAGGAGCAGAAAAATGCGTTTTACCGATATGGCAGACGAGATGTTTGGTGCAGCACAGGGGGCGCTGCCTGCCGGGGTAAGGCTTGCCACAGCAAAGCGCGGCGGGGTCACAATAACGCGGGTGGAGATCGCGCGCGAAGGGCTGGCGAAGCCCCGCGGACGGTATGTCACGCTGGAAATGCCCAGTGTCAGCGTGCTGGACGAGCGGGACGCTGCGGTGATCGAGACCTGTGCGGCAGAACTGCGCGCCCTGCTGCCGCCGGAAGGGCCGGTGTTGGTGCTGGGCATCGGGAACCGGCGTGTCACGGCGGATGCCCTCGGCCCGCGCACGGCGCAGAAGATTTTAGTCACCATGGGGCCGCAGCACACGCTGCCGGTAAAAGGCATCCGGCCGGTGGCCGCCATTGCGCCGGGGGTGTCGGCCTCCACCGGGCTGACTCTGCGCCAGCTGGCCGGGGCCATGGTGGAAGCGGTGCGGCCGGCGGCCCTGATCTGCGTGGACAGCCTTTGCAGTGCCGAGGGTGCGCGGCTGGGCCGCAGCGTGCAGTTCTCCGACACCGGGCTGTACCCGGCGCAGGCGGATCATGCAAAGCATCTGGACGCGGCAGCGCTGGGCGTGCCGGTGATCGCGGCGGGCATCCCCACCTTGATGGATTCGGACGAAGGAGCAGATCTTGTGGTCACGCCCCGGGCGCTGGACAGCGTGATCGCCCACGGCTCGGCTCTTCTGGCCGGTGCCATCAACCGGGCCTTGCAGCCAAGGCTCAGCGTGGCGCAGCTGTTCTGGCTGGCGGGGTAACACCGGTGGGCCGGAAGGGAGGTTATTTTATGCGCAGCAAAGCACTGCCGCCCGCCCGGGCGCAGGGGCATATCGTGCCATTTCTGGAAGCGGCTGCTCTGTTTGCCGCACTGTGTATCTTTGCCCGCACGGCGGCACTGATGCTGGCTGCGGCCATTACTGCACCGCTGCCCATGACCGAAACTCTTTTCTGGCTGGGGCGGCAGTCCGCACAGGAGCAGCCCGCATCATCTGTGCAGGTGGAAGCCGCACCGGACAGCACACCGGAAGCGGCGGCATCCTCTCTGCCGCAGGCCGTGCAGGCGCTGACCGGGAACATTGAGGACTACCTTGTGCCGCTGCTGGGCGAGGAAGCCCGCCCGGCGGATGCGGGTACTGTCATTGAAAAAAATTATCCGCAGGGCAGCGGCGAAAAGTACATTCCCTGCGGGGCGGGCAGCATCAAAAACAATACCCGGCAGACGGCGGCAGACATTGCGGCGGAGATCGAGAATCCGCTGCCCTTTGCCATTGAGCCGAACAGTCCCGACCCGCAGGTGCTGGTGATGCACACTCACGCCACCGAGGACTACCGCCTTTCGGCCGGGCTGTGGTTTGCCCCCGGCGATGGTGCCCGCAGCACCGACTGCAGCGTGAACATGTGCGCGGTGGGCCGTGTGGTGGCCGATACCCTCAATGCGGCAGGCATCAACACCCTGCACGACGAGACCCTGAACGACTACCCCAGCTACACCGGAAGCTATGCCAACAGCCGGGCCGTGGTGCAGCAGTATCTGGCCCGGTATCCCAGCATCAAGGTGGTGCTGGATGTCCACCGGGATGCCATCGAGACGGAAAGCGGCAGCCGCTATGCCCCGGTGTGCACGGTGGACGGGCGGCAGGCCGCACAGGTCATGATCATCTGCGGGTGCGACAACGGCACCACCGTTCAGCTGCCGGGCTGGCGGCAGAATCTGCGCTTTGCCGCTGCGTGGGAGCGCAGCATGGAAGGAATGTACCCCGGTTTTACCCGGCCGGTGCTGTTCAGCTACCGGTTCTACAATCAGGATCTGACCACCGGCAGCCTGCTCATTGAGATCGGCGGGCACGGCAATAACCTGAACGAGGCTCTTTATGCCGGGCAGCTGGCGGCAAAGGGCCTTGCTGCCGCATTGCTGGGCGGTGCTTGACAAAACGCCGCCAAAGTGCTATTTTTTAAAGGTAAAATGCAAAGATCGGGAAAAGTAGCGCGGGCCGTCCGGCCCAGAGAGTGCGGCACAGCTGAGAGTCGCGCCCGCACGCCGCGTGAACGAACACCCGGGAGCAGCAAACTGAACATGGCAGCTGCCATTAGTAGGTGCGCCGCAGGCCCTGCGTTACAGGGGCAGCGCTTTTATTGAGCGCGTGAGCGACCGGACACTTCCGGTAATTCAGGTGGCACCGCGGACATTACAAGACAGCTTGTTCGCCCTGAACTTTCAG
This sequence comes from Faecalibacterium faecis, assembly GCF_040096475.1. Classification (NCBI taxonomy): domain Bacteria; kingdom Bacillati; phylum Bacillota; class Clostridia; order Eubacteriales; family Oscillospiraceae; genus Faecalibacterium; species Faecalibacterium faecis. Next base: position 79,072 of record NZ_JBBMEP010000008.1, read on the forward strand.
GGAGAACAAAGCTGTCTTTTTCATTTTATATCGAAAGGGAGAACAAACACTATGGAACGCACTGAGATCGTTTCGCTGTTCAAAAACACCCCCGCCGACGGCACCGAGATCACCGTCTGCGGCTGGGCAAAGAACATCCGCGACTCCAAGAACATCGGCTTCATCGCCCTGTCGGACGGCGGCTGCTTCAAGACCCTGCAGGTCGTGCTGGAAGCAGGCAAGCTGGCAAACTACGATGAGGTGATCCACACCGGTCTGTACAGCAGCCTGCGCGTCAAGGGCAAGCTGGTGCTCACCCCGCAGGCAAAGCAGCCCTTTGAGCTGAATGCCGACAGTGTGGAGATCCTGGGCGACTGCCCGGCGGACGAGTATCCGCTGCAGAAAAAGAAGATGAGCATGGAATATCTGCGCACCATGCCCACCCTGCGCCCCCGCACCAACACCTTCAACGCCGCTTTCCGCGTGCGTAGCGCCGCTGCCTATGCCATCCACAAGTTCTTCCAGGAGAACGGCTTCGTTTACTCTCACTCTCCGCTGCTCACATCTTCCGACTGTGAGGGCGCAGGCGAGATGTTCCGCGTCACCACGCTGGATCTGGAGAATGTGCCCAAGAACGAGGACGGCACCGTGGATTACACCCAGGACTTTTTCGAGAAGCCGGTCAATCTGACCGTTTCCGGCCAGCTGGAAGCCGAAGCCATGGCCATGGCATTCGGCAAGGTGTACACCTTCGGCCCCACCTTCCGCGCCGAGAAGAGCTTTACCACCCGTCACGCCGCCGAGTTCTGGATGATCGAGCCGGAGATGGCCTTCTGCGACCTGAACGGCTACATGGACACTGCCGAGGCCATGACCAAGTACGTCATCCGCTACGTGCTGGACAACTGCCCGGATGAAATGGCCTTCTTCAACCAGTTCATCGACAAGGGCCTCATCGAGCGTCTGGAGCTGGTGGCAAACAGCGAGTTTGGCCGCATCAGCTACACCGAGGCCATCGAGATCCTGAAGAAGAACAACAAGAAGTTCCAGTTCCCTGTGGAGTGGGGCGTGGACATCCAGACCGAGCACGAGCGCTACCTGACCGAGGTGGTGTTCAAGAAGCCTGTGTTCGTCACCGACTACCCGAAGGAGATCAAGAGCTTCTACATGAAGCAGAACCCGGACGGCAAGACCGTGGCAGCCGCAGATATGCTGGTGCCCGGCATCGGCGAGCTGATCGGCGGCAGCCAGCGTGAAGAGAACTACGACAAGCTGGTGGCCCGCATGGACGAGCTGGGCATGGACAAGACCAACTACGACTGGTACCTGAACCTGCGCAAGTTCGGCGGCGTGGAGCACGCCGGCTACGGCTTGGGCTTCGAGCGCATGATCATGTACCTCACGGGCATCCAGAACATCCGTGATGTGCTGCCCTTCCCCCGCACTGCATACGGCTTCTGATAAGCGCGCATACTTTTACCGGGCTGCTGCACCTTGCGGCGGCCCGTTTTTTGATAAGGAGCACAAAACAAGTGGAAAACATTTCCTCTGCCCTGCTGGACTGGTTTTACAAAAACCACCGCATCCTGCCCTTCCGCACCGACCCCAGCCCCTACCATGTGTGGCTCAGCGAGATCATGCTGCAGCAGACCCGGGTCTCGGCGGCACTGCCCTACTACGAACGCTTTCTCGCCGCCCTGCCGGACATTCCGGCCCTTGCCGCCTGCGAAGAGGAAAAGCTGCACAAACTCTGGGAGGGTCTTGGCTACTACAGCCGGGTGCGCAACCTGCAAAAGGCTGCACGCATCGTCTGCGAGCAGTACGGCGGACAGCTGCCCGCCGACTATGATGCCCTGCGCGCCCTGCCCGGCATCGGGGACTACACGGCGGGAGCCGTTGCGTCCATCAGCTTCGGCATCCCGGTGCCCGCCGTGGACGGCAATGTGCTGCGGGTGTTCTCCCGTTTGTACAACGACCCCGCTGCCGTCACGGAACCGGCAGTGAAAAAAGCGTTCACCGCCCGCGTGATGGAGCACCAGCCGCCGGATGCGCCCGGCGACTACAATCAGGCCCTTATGGAGCTGGGAGCGCTGGTCTGCGTGCCGAACGGTGCGCCCCTGTGCGAAAAATGCCCGCTTGCCCACCTGTGCGCCGCCCGTGCTGCGGGCACTGCATTGGAGCTGCCCCGCAAAGCAGCGCCCAAGCCCCGCAGACTGCAGCCTGTGACGCTGGCCCTGCTGGAAAGCCCGGCAGGCTTCCTTTTGCAGCAGCGGCCCCAAAAGGGCCTGCTTGCCGGGCTGTGGCAGCCGGTACTGTGGGAGGGTGAAGCCCTTGCAGCCGGAGAGGTCCTTGCCCGCCTGCAGGCCATGGGGCTGGATACCGGCACCGCCGCGCCGGAAGCGCTGCCCGCTGCAAAGCACATCTTCAGCCACATCGAGTGGCATATGAACGGCATCCTGCTGCATGTGCCCGCCCAAGATGCTCCGGCAGGCTGCGTCTGGGCAAGCCGGGAAGCCCTGCAGGCCGAGTATACCCTGCCCGGTGCGTTTAAGTCATATAAGAAGCTTATGGTATGAAATTTTGGCCTTTTTGACCTGAATGGTTGTAATTTTTGACAGGAACGGGTATAATAAAAGCCAACAAGCACTGGAATGAAAGCTGAAACATCGTTTCAACGAAAAAAGGAGTGTATTGAACCTATGAAGAAATCTTGTCTGGTCGCTGTGATCACTGTTCTGGCCGCTGTTGCCGGTGCCCTTGCTGCTGTTGCTGTTTACCTGCACCGCCGTGAGAAGGAGCTGGACGAGTACGAGCGTCTGCTGTTCGGCGAGGACGATGCTGCAACGGTGGAGCCGGAGGCTGCTGCCGAAGAGGCTGCCCCTGCAGAGGATGCTGCAGAATAAAAACACGAACCGTAAACCTTCGGGCGCACCGGCAGTCTGCAAAAGGCTGTGCCGGTGCGCCCTTTTTGCTACATAGAAGGAGTGTATCATGAAGCGTTTTCTGCTCTGGCTCGTGGGTGTGGTGCTGGGCGTAGGCATCTTTCTGGGCGCGGTGATGGGCGTGAGCTATGCCTTTACCACCGAGGGCGGCTGCCCGGACAGCACCGCGCAGTTTGGCACCGAAGCGCTGGAACCCAACGGCTGGTGCTGGCAGGTGCCGCTCATCGGCGGAAAGCTCGATAAGGTGTTTGCCAGCCCCGCCACCCTCACGGTGCAGAAGCTGGGCACGCTGTACACGGCCCACCCGGCCATCACCCTGCCGGACTGGGCCAGCTACACCACCCTCACCATCCAGAACGCCTATGGCAGCATTGTATTTGTGGGCAGTGTGAGCGATTATCAAAGCTTTTTGTTCCCGACCAACGGCGAATATAAGGCAGAGCTATCGGTCTGGCGGGTGCCGGAGGGCGGCATGGCCACCCAATTTGAGGGCGGCAGCACCGGCTCAGTGCGCAAAAATCTGGGGCTGGAAAAGCCCGCAAAGCCCACCGGCTGGTATCGTTATGCCTTCCGGTTCACCCTGCAGGCCAGCGCGGAGGTGGAGCTTTCCGCCGAGCGGGTGGAGCAGGGCGGTATTGTGGGCCTGCGCATCTCCGGCATGACCGGCGATGCAGCACCCACTGTGGAGACCGACCTTGGCAATGTGCAGTGCGTGCGTGCAGCCGATGGCTGGCGGGCCTATATCCCGGCGGCATACAACGCTTCCTCCGGCGGGCATGAGGTGAACATTACCGTGAATGGCGAGACCATCACCCGCAGCATCATCGTGCTGCCCAAGGATTTTGGCACGGTGGACGTGGAGCCGGAACCGGATGCATCGGATGCGGCAAACACCCAGTTCCGCAATGCAGTCTGGGGCCTGTACGAAGCGCCCGCGCGGGAAAAAATGTGGCAGGGCGGCTTTGTGAACCCGGTGGAAAGCTACACCACCCTTGTGGATTACGGTCAGGTCAGGGTGGTGAACGGAAGGCAGGGCAGCCGTTCCAACTCCACAAAGCTTTATACCATCCCCGGCGAGCCCTGCCGCGCCCCTGCAAACGGCGTGGTGGTGCTGGCCGCAGAGCTGGCCCTTACCGGCAACACGGTGGTCATCGACCATGGCTGCGGGATGCGCAGCTACCTGTACGGGCTGCAGACTCTTTCCGTCTCTGCCGGGCAGACGGTGGAAAAGGGGCAGGCTGTAGGCGTGCTGGGCGAGGAGCTGACCATGGACTTCAAGCTTGGCAGCAAGAGCGTGAACCCGTGGATGCTGTTCCAGACCTCCGGCGGTTTGTTCTGGAAGGAGAACAGCTGACGATTTTAAATGGCCTCCGCTTTGCGCTGGCCATAAACAGCGGAATTTTTATTTTTATAAGAGCAATGCCGGACGGCCTGCGGGCTGTCCGGCATTGCATTTTCACAGAAAGAGTCATAAAGAAAAACGGCATCATCTGCCGGTTTCGATCTTTTGCGCGAAAAAAGGGTCCTGAAAAGCCCGCAGGCTTTTCAGGACCCAAACATAAAAGAATAATTCCTCTAAATACGGCCAGAGCGAAGCGGAGGCTGTTCCGATGGTCAAACCATCAGGAAATGGCATCCACGTCCCACTTCATGCGGACGGCATCGGCACCGTCCAGTTTGATGTTCAGCGCACCGGCGTTGTCCATTACCTGCTGCGGAGTGCGGGCACCGCACAGCACATGCAGGCCGGGGATCATGCGGGCGGTCAGGGCGATCACCAGCTGTGCCAGAGAGCAGTCGTATTTCTCGGTCAGGTCGCCCCACTTTGCCAGCATGTCCAGCGCTTGTGCCCGGCGGGCGGGCTGGAAGCTGGGGTTCGAGTTGCGGGTGCTGCCCTCGGGATAGGTGGTTTCCATAGTCACCTTGCCGGTCAGCAGGCCCTGCTCCAGCGGAGAGTATGCCTGCACGGATACGCCCAGCTCCTTGCAGGTAGGCAGCAGCTGCTTTTCCACACGGCGGGTGAGCAGACTGTACTTTTCCTGAATGACATCCAGCTGGCCGTACTTGCAGTAGCCGCGGATGATGTCTGCAGTGACGTTGGATGCACCGATGGCACGGATCTTGCCCTGCTCCTTCAGCTTCATCATGGCTTCCACCGTCTCTTCCAGCGGGTAGATGCCGAAATCGGGGGTCTGCCAGTGGGTGTACAGCACATCCAGATGATCGGTGTGCAGGCGGCGCAGGCTGTCCTCCACATCCTCGATGATGCTCTGGGCAGACAGGTCGCGGTAAACGGTGGTGCCGTCCACGACCTTGTGCAGCACCGGTGTTTCATGCCGCCACTCCAGACCGCACTTGGTGGAAAGCACCACCTTGTCGCGGTCGATGTGCTTCATGGCTTCGCCCACCACGGTCTCGCTGTGGTACAGGCCGTAGATGGGAGCGGTGTCGATCCACTGGATGCCCTGCTCCACAGCAGTCTGGATGGCCTTGACTGAAAGGGCGTCGTCGTTGTCGCCCCACCAGGAGCCGCCGCCGATGGCCCAGGTGCCCATGCCGAGAAACGGCACCTGAATGCCGCTTTTGCCAATATTGATGTTTTGCATATATTTTCCCTCCATGCCAGCAGTGTTCCCCGCAATGGGAGCAGCGCATTCCGTAGCTGGCATTCTTCGTTGTATTTTTTGCGTTTTATGAAAAAAGAACCGCAGCTGCGGGATATTCCCGCACCGCAGCCCTCTTTCAACTCAGATATTGCCGAACTCGCTCAGTTTCAGCGTTTCGTTGTGGGTCTCAGCCCAGCGCACCGCCCAGTCGGAGGTGAACAGCAGCAGGCGGTTGCCCTTCATATCCTCCACAGCCTTGGTGTCGCTGGTCAGGTCCAGATCCCGCAGGTTGTAGGTGTCGGGGTCGTTCTGCACCCAGCGCAGCTGTTCAAAGGGCAGCTGCTGCATCCGGATCTCCACGTTGTACTCGGTGTTCAGGCGGTACTCCAGCACTTCCAGCTGCAGCACGCCAACCACGCCGACCACCACTTCTTCCATGCCGCCGCCCACTTCGCGGAAGATCTGGATGGCACCCTCCTGCGCGATCTGCTCCATGCCCTTCACGAACTGCTTGCGCTTCATGGTGTCCTTCTGCTCAATGCGGGCAAAGTGCTCCGGCGAGAAGGTGGGGATGCCTGCGAACTGGACCTTCTTTTTGCCGGTGCACAACGTGTCGCCGATGGAGAAGATGCCCGGGTCGAACAGGCCGATGATGTCGCCGGCGTAGGCCTCGTCCACGATGGCGCGGTCCTGCGCCATCAGCTGGGTGCCGGTGGCCAGCTTGATGTTCTTGCCCTCCTGCACATGGAAGGCCTCCATGCCGCGCTCGAACTTGCCGGAGCAGATGCGCATAAAGGCGATGCGGTCGCGGTGGGCCTTGTTCATGTTGGCCTGAATTTTAAAGATGAAGGCAGAGAACTCGTCGCGGCAGGGGTCCACGGTCTCGCCGGTCAGGCTGTCCACGCGGGCCAGCGGGGTGGGGGTGAGCCGCAGGAAGTTCTCCAGAAAGGGCTCCACGCCGAAGTTGGTCAGAGCGGAACCAAAGAACACAGGGCTCAGCTCGCCGCGCAGCACTTTGTCGAGGTCAAATTCCTCGGCAGCGCCGTCCAACAGCTCGATTTCATCCACCAGCTGCTGGTGCAGATACGGGGTGAGCAGCTCGTCCAGTGCGGGATCGCCCAGCTCGGCCTCGGTCTCATCCACCTTCTTCACGCCGTTGGCGCGGCCGTCGCTGGAAAATGCCAGCACCTTGCGGGTGTTGCGGTCGAACACGCCCTTGAACTCCTTGCCGCAGCCGATGGGCCAGTTCATGGGGTAGGTCTTGATGCCCAAAATCTCCTCAATGTTCTCCATCAGCTCAAAGGGGTCGCGGGCTTCGCGGTCCATCTTGTTGATGAAGGTGAAGATGGGGATGTGGCGCAGGGTGCACACTTTGAACAGCTTGATGGTCTGGGCCTCAACGCCCTTTGCGGCATCGATGACCATGACGGCAGAGTCTGCCGCCATCAGGGTGCGGTAGGTGTCCTCCGAGAAGTCCTGATGGCCCGGGGTGTCCAGAATGTTCACGCACTTGCCCGCGTAGTTGAACTGCAGGACAGAAGAGGTGACGGAAATACCGCGCTGCTTCTCAATGTCCATCCAGTCGGACACGGCGTGCTTTGCGCTCTGCTTGCCCTTGACGGAGCCTGCCTGATTGATGGCTCCGCCGTACAGCAGCAGCTTTTCGGTCAGAGTGGTCTTACCGGCGTCGGGATGGCTGATGATCGCAAACGTCCGGCGGCGCTCGATTTCTTCACGATTTGTCATAAACTAGTATTTCTCCTGAAATGGATGGAACTCCTTCAGTCACGGCTGATGCCGTGACAGCTCCCTCAATGAGGGAGCCTCTGGCGAAAAGGAAAAGCTTCTCGCCCTGCCAAAGCCTCCCTCTCAGAGGGAGGTGGCATCGCGCAGCGATGACGGAAGGAGTATATTTTTACACATACGTACCCTATTTTATCCGAAAACGCTCCATAATGCAAGTGTTTTCGTTATTTTTTCAGGATGATGCAGGGCAGAGGGGCGGTTTCGGCCCAGTTGGCAAAATCACACACCAGAACGGTAAAACTTTTGAGCGGAAGTGCCCGGAGATATTCCAGCACCGTCTGCTTTTCATCCGTGCCGATGACCTGCCCGCTGTAGAGGATGGCGCTCACCACGCCGCCGGGGCGCACGGCTTCCAAAGCCGCCTGCAGGGCGGGGATGCTGCTCTGCGCGGTGGAGAACACTGCGTGGTCGGCCCCGGGCAGCCAGCCAAAGTTGAACATCACCGCATCTGCCGTGCCGGGCTGCACAACCTGTAAAAGGTCTGCGTGGCTTTGGCAGTGCAGCTCATACCGGGCGGCAGGCACGCCCAGCTGCTCCAGATGCTTCCGGGTGGATGCAATGGCAGCTTCCTGCACGTCAAAGCCGATTACCTTTCCTTCCGGCGCGGTGATGCCGCACAGAAAGGCCGTGTCGCCGCCGTTGCCGCAGGTAGCATCGATGCAAAGGCGCGGCTGTGCCAGCCGCGCGGCCAGAAAGTCCTGCACGAACTTGACGGCGGTCAGGTCCGGCGTGCGGCGGCGCACCAGCTGCCTGCCTTCTGCCGCAAAGCCGAACTTTGCCCAGAACGCAAGCTCTGCGGCATCGGCGGGCAGCGGGGCGGTAAATACGGTAGCCGTTTCGCGGTCGTATCCGGCGTAGGCGCGCAAAGTTTCTTTTAATAGATAGGAGCCGTAGCCTTTGCGCCGCCACTGCGGTTCGATGCCAAACGCGGTGATGGCAGCCCCCTTTGCGGCGGGCGTGAGCGCGCAGAAGCCGATCTGTGTTTTTTCCTTATAGAGGGCAAAGCCTTCGTCTGTGCGGTGCAGTTCCATGGTGTGTTCCTCCTGAATTTACGCTTTTACAATAGCAAGCGCAAAGGCCTCTGTCAAGGGCGGAAAGTGCGTCTTTTTTTCACAGTTTCTTCACGGCGCGCGCGATTGATTTTCACAATTGACGGTTACAATAGGAGCAGTTCAAAGGAACAGGGCTCCTGTGGACGTATCCCTTACGGAAAGGAAGTATCAGCATGGACAATGAGAACAAATGGGAATATGATTATTCCTCTCAGGATAAAAACGAAAGCGGAGATACCGGTTATCCAAATGTGGGCAGCAGCGGCATGAACACCGCCAACCAGTACAACGACCCGCAGCCGGAACCGGAGACCGCTTACACCGCCCCGCAGACAGACAACGGCGCAGGCGGTGCAACGCCGCCGGTACATCCGGTACAGCCGCAGGACGCGCAGCCCCCTAAAAAGAAGAAAAAGTTCAATGGCAAGCGCGTTGCACGCAGCGCCGTGGCGCTGGTGCTGGCTGCAGCCATGGGCTTTGCGGGCGGCTTTGTGGGGGCAAAGTTTGGCGGCAGCGGCAAGGTGGTCATTCAGCAGGTGGCACCTTCCTCTACGGCCGACAGTGCATCCGGTTCGGATAGTTCCATCACCGCAGCATCCAGCAGCGGCAGCAGCCTGACCACTGAACAGGTGGCTGATCTGGTCAGCCCCAGCGTGGTGGTCATCACTACGGAGCAGGTGGTCTACTCTCAGTGGTCGTGGTACGGCCAGAATCAGGTGGAGAGCGGTGCCGGCAGCGGCGTGATCATCAGCTCGGACGGCTACATCCTCACCTGTGCACATGTGGTGGACGGCGCTTCCACCATCACCGTTACCATTGGTGACAAGGACTACACCGCCACCCTCGTGGGCGAAGATACCACCAGCGATATCGCGGTCATCAAGATCGATGCTGACGGCCTGACCCCCGCCACCGTGGGCAACAGCGACAGCCTGAAGGTGGGCCAGAGCGTGATGGCTGTGGGCAACCCGCTGGGTGAGCTGGGCGGCACCGTGACCGGCGGCATGATCAGCGCTTTGAACCGCAGCGTCACCATTCAGGGCAGCAGCTCTGTGAACACCATGTCCCTGATCCAGATGGATGCTTCGGTCAGCCCCGGCAACTCCGGCGGCGGCCTGTTCAATATGAACGGTGAGCTGGTCGGCATTGTGAACGCAAAATCCTCTTCCAGCGATGCAGAAGGTTTGGGCTTTGCCATCCCCATCAACGATGCCATCAAGGTGGCACAGGAACTGCTGGAGAACGGCTATGTGACCGGACGGCCTTATTTGGGCATCACCTATCTGGCCGTGACCGACGCACAGACTGCTTCTCAACTGGGCGTGAATGCCTACGGCGTTTACGTTGTGGAGGTGGTCAAGGGCGGCCCTGCCGAAAAGGCAGGCCTGCAGGCCGGTGACCGCATCGTGAGCGTGGACGGCACCGAGATCGCCTCCAAGGACGACCTTGGCACCCTGATGCAGAAGCACGCAGCAGGCGATACGCTTTCCATCACCATTGCACGCGACGGCCAGATGCAGACGGTCAATGTGACACTGGGCGAAAAGACGGCTTCCAACAGCTGAGCAAAATAGAAAACAGGAGCGGATGAGAGTTTTCCATCCGCTCCTGTTTTTATATCTGTCCAAAGATGGTGGCACTGTAAGGCATCAGCACGGCCTCGTGCTCATACACTCTTGCCGGGCCGCGCCACAGGCTGGACGAGATGCCGTCGCTCAGCATCTGCCAGCGCCCAACCGGCAGCGGCACGACCTTGCTGATCTCGGTGGGGTTATAGAACACGCACAGCGCCTGCCATGCTGCGCCGTCGCCCCACTGGGCGGGCAGCTGCCAGCCCACCAGCGGCTGCTCCAGTGAGAAAAAGTACAGGGCATCCGGCGCGTGGGGGTCGGTGCTGGAAAGCCGCGGAAACCTTGCCCGCAGCGCCAGCAGGCCGCGGTAGTAGTCCACCAGTGCATGGTATTTTTCGGCCCGCTCCCAGTCCAGCCGGTTCAGCGCAGGCGAAGAGCGGTAGCTGTTGCACTTCCCTTTTTTGGTGCGGGCAAACTCCTCGCCCGCCTGCAGGAAAGGCAGTCCGAAGCTGGTCAGGTAAATGCCCGCCGCCAGCCGGTTCTGGGCAAGGGCTGTGCTGTCTGCCGCCGTGAACTCCGGCTTTTCGTACCGCACCAGCAGCAGCTTGTCCCACAGGGTGAAGTTGTCGTGGGCGGAAACATAGCTCACGATCTGGCTGGGCGCGTGGGGCGGCAGACGGTCGCTGCGGCACCATGCCGCCACCGCGCCGCCGATGTCCCAGAAGCTGCCGGGCCTGCCCTCCACATAGCCCGGCTCCCGGGCGTTGAAGCAGCCGCCCTTGATGGTGTCGCGGGTGTCGTCGCAGAAGATGCCGATGCGATCGTTCAGCATGGCAAGATTCGCCTTGTTGGCCTCGTACCGGTGCAGCTGGCTGTCGCCGCCCTGCCACGGCTCGCCGTACATCAGGATATCCCGCCCGCCGGGCAGCGTATCCAGCGCGGCGCGCACCGCGTTGATGGTCTCCACGTCGTACAGACCCATCAGGTCGAACCGGAAGCCGTCGATGTGGTATTCCTGCGCCCAGTAGAGGATGGAATCGATCATATACCGCCGGGCCATGGGCCGCTCGCTGGCAAATTCGTTGCCGCAGCCGCTGCCGTTGGAAAAGCTGCCGTCCTCGTTCTGGCGGAAAAAGTAGCAGGGCACGGTGTCGTTCAGCGGGTTCTCATTGCGGTACATGTGGTTATACACCACATCCATCACCACACCGATGCCCGCCGCGTGCAGGGCTGCGATCATTTCCCTGCACTCCCGGATGCGCACCTCGCCGCGGGTGGGGTCGGTGGAATAGCTGCCTTCGGGCACATTGTAGTTGGTGGGGTCATAGCCCCAGTTGTACTGCCGCAGCAGCGGCTTTGCCTCGTCCACGCTGCCAAAGTCAAAAATGGGCATCAGCTGCACATACTTCACGCCCAGACGCCGGAGGTAGTTCAGGCAGGTGGGGTGGATGCCGTCCCCGTGCAGGGTGGTGCCCTGCTGGGTAAAGGCCATGAACTTGCCCCGCCATGCCGGGCGCACGCCGCTGGCAGCGTCCTGCGAGAAGTCGCGCACGCTCACCTCCCACACCGCGCGCTGCTCCGGCGGGATGACCGGACGCACATCCCGCTCCCACCCGGAGGGGGCGGTGCGGGCAAGATCTACGATCATGCTGCGGGTGCCGTTCACACCGGCAGCGCGGGCGTAAGGGTCGCCGGTCTGGCGCGAAATGCCATCCACTGTGACCGTATAGGTATAGTATCGTCCGTGCTGGTCGCCGGGCAGATAGATGCTCCACACCCCCTGCTGCCCCCGCTCCAGCGGCAGAGTGCCTATGGGCTCACCGCCGCTGCCTTTGCGGTAAAGGCTGACCTCCACCCTCTGCGCCGTGGGTGCCCACAGGCGCAGATGGGTACCGGAAACAGCATATTCCTGCCCCAGCGGGCCGGTGTAGGTGGTTTGAAGGTCAAAGGAGATGCTCTCGTACAGCGTTTTCAGTTCGGCGGGCGTTTTGACGGTCATAGTTTCTTCATTCCTTCTTGCAGATTTCCTATCAGATATAAGTGTAAACACCGGCGGTCTTTTTTGCAAGAGGGAATTGCAAAAGCTGTCCGGGTACACTATACTGGAAGAAAACGACAAAAACGGAGGGCAAACCATGGCATATACCGACGATTGGGAAAACCTTATGAACGGTGTGTTCGGCGCAGGGGGAAAGCCGCGCTTTGGCGGCACGGCTCAGCCGGAAAGCAAAACGCCAAAGGCCAAAGCGCCTGAAGTGCCGGATCTGAATGCGGCTCTGCTGGAAAACCAGAAGCAGCTGGATGCCCTGCTCAAAAAACAGAACGCCCAGCTGAAAACGCAGGACACTGCGGTGCAGTCTGCTCTGGAGGACAGCCGCCAGATGCTGCGGGATATGGAAGCGGACGGCCTGCTTGCCAAGGGCACTGCCGATGTGACCGCAGAGCACCTTGGCAGCTTTGAGGGCCTTGCCGCCGAGGTGAAAAAGACCGTTCTCGGGCAGGATGCCTTTGTGGACAGCGTGGTGCGTGCCATGCGCCGGCCCTTTGTGCTGGGCACCGAGCGCCCGGCAGCACGCAATGTGATCCTGCTGTGCGGCGGAGCCGGTACGGGGCGGCACTTTGCGCTGGCAGAGACCGCCCGCATCATGGCGGCGCGGGGCCTTTTGCAGAGCGACAAAACCGCGGTGGTGGACCTTGCCCTCTACCCCAATTCCGGTGCGGAAAGGCTGTTTTTGCAGGATCTGTATGCGGCCCTGCACGCCCCCGGGGAGATCGTGATCTTTGAGCATTACGAGAGCTGCCATGCGGCCTTCCTCAAGACCCTTGCAGACCTTGCTGTGAAGGGCAGCGCACCGCTTTCCAGCCGGTATCTGGTGAACAAGGAGGGCATCCTTGTGGATGCAGGCACGGCGCTGGCACCGGGCGCGGTGAGCAGTATCACGCCCTGCGGCAAGTACCTCATCTTCTTTTCCCGCAAGGGCCGGGACGCGCTGGCAGATAAGTTCGGTGCGCCCTTTGTGGCGGCGGTGGGCGATGTGTGCGCCACCAGCGCCTTTGCCCGCGGGGACCTTGCAGCGCTGGCGGCGCAGCAGCTGAATGCGCTGGCCCAGAAGGTGAGCGCACGCCTTGGCCTGACCCTCTCTGCCGGGGCCGATGTGCGGGACTATGTAGCCGCCCAGTGCTCTAAGGAAAAGGGTGCGGCGGGCCTTGCGGAATGCTGCGATAAAATGTTCCGCGCCCTGAGCGAATACTGCCTGCAGACTGATGCAAAGCTTACCGGCACCGTCACCCTGACCGCAAAGCCGGAGGGCGTGTGGTTCAGCCTGAACGACCAGCCCGAGCAGGAGCTGTCTGCCCTGCTGCCTGCCGAGTACACGGGGGCCGCAGAAGCGGTCCGCGCAGAGCTTGACGGTCTTGTGGGCCTTGGGGCGGTCAAGGAGTATGTGTTCGGTCTGGCGGATAACCTGCAGGTGCAGCAGCGCCGCGCGGCGGCAGGCTTCAAGACCGCCAGCCTTTCCATGCACATGATCTTCACCGGCAACCCGGGCACCGGCAAGACCACCATTGCCCGGCTGGTGGCAAAGTACCTCAAGGCCATCGGCGCGCTGAAGGGCGGCCAGCTGGTGGAAGTGACCCGCGCCGACCTTGTGGGCCGCTACACCGGCCACACCGCCCCGCTGACCAACAGCGTCATCGAGAGTGCGCTGGGAGGCGTGCTGTTCATCGACGAAGCCTACAGCCTCTACCGCGGCGAACAGGACAGCTTTGGTCTCGAAGCCATCGACACCCTTGTGAAGGGCATGGAGGATCACCGGGACGAACTGGTGGTCGTTCTGGCGGGCTACACCCGGGAGATGGAGGTGTTCCTTACCGCCAACAGCGGTCTTGCCAGCCGCTTCCCCAACAAGATCGAGTTCCCGGACTACACGGCAGACGAGCTGCTGGACATCACCAACGTGCTGGCAAAGGGCAAGGGCTACCGCCTTGCCGAGGGCTGTACCTTCCCGCTTTTGGGCTACTACAAGCGCCGTCAGGCGCTGGACAGCCGCACCGCCGGCAACGGCCGTCTTGCCCGCAACACGCTGGAAAAGGCCATCTTCCACCAGAGCCGCCGCCTTGTGGCAGAACCTGCCGCCGAGCTGGACCTGATTTTGCCCAGCGATCTGGAATTTGAGGAGTGAGAGATTCAGAATGGCCTCCGCTTCGCTCTGGCCATGCTCAGCGGAAGAATTATTTATAGGAACAGCAAACCCCGGCAGGCTGCGGCCTGCCGGGGTTTGCATTTTTCACGGATGGAGTCGTACCGGAAAGCAGCATCTGGCGCTCTGGCTCCACAGGGCAGGACGGTGCCGTGAAATTATTTCCTGCCGGAAACGCTGCATCTCCCGGTCCGGGCCTTCCCTGTGAAAAAAGGTTCCGGAAAAATCCGCAGATTTTTCCGGAACCTGATTATAAATATCATTTCATCTGATGATAGCCAGAGCGAAGCGGAGGCCATTTTAATCGTGCTGCTTCGCAAGGGCCTGCACCATATCGTGTATCCCCTTGCGCACCTCGGCGGGAGCCGTTACTTCCACCTTGCCGCCAAAGCCGCACACCCAGCCGTAGAACTGGGGGCTGACGCATACCGGCACATCAAAGTGGAAGTGGGTGCCGTCTTCTTCCGGAACAAAGACCGGTGCTTTGCCAAAGCGGTCGCGCATGGCGCTTTCTAGGTCGGCGGTGCAGCGCAGGGTGACCCGGTACTCCGGCCCGCCGAACATGTTGAAGTGCTTGCGCAGATAGGCGGGCAGGTCAAACTGGCGGAACTCGGCCTTGCCCCGGCGGGCATCGCCCAGCACCGTCACGGAAGACATGCGGTCCACGCGGTAGTTGCGGATGCCCGCAGGCTCTTTCTCGTCCTGATAAGCGATAAGGTAGTAGCAGCCGTTTTCCCATGCCAGCTGCCACGGGCTGACGGTGCGGGTGCCGCCGTCCTTGTAGCGGAACCGCACCATTCTGCCCGCATTGATGGCGCTGTGCAGCGCATCGATGCTGTAAAGCAGGGTGTGGCTGTCGCTTTTGGGGCGGCCATCCACGTACACCTGACGCTGCAGCTGGGTGCCCTCGTAGTCGGAGCAGAGGGCTTCCAGTTTATGGATGAGTTTACTGCTGGTGCGTGCCGACACAACCTTGCTGGCCTGTACGGCATCCACCAGCAGCTTCAGCTCAGAAAGCTCAAAGGTGCGGCTGGCCAGCCAGTAGCCGCCGCCGCGCCCGCGCCGCAGCTGGATGTCATACCCCAGACTGCGCAGGGTGTCGATATCGCTGTAGATGCTTTTGCGCTCGGCAAGAATGTCCTGCTGTTCCAGCAGCTCTACCAGCTGCGGTACATTGAGCAGGTGTTCTTCGTCGGTCTTTTGTTCCAGAATACGCAAAAGGGTCAAAAGCTTGGATTTCTGGCCTTCCTGCTTGGGCATGGGAGCACCTCCGGTTTATTCGGGCAGTTTTTTGTCGAACGCCGCGCGGCGCTGGGTGGAAAGACGGAACATCTCTTCCAGCTTATCCCGGTCGTCGGCCACAAGAGCAGAGCGCATTTCCTGCAGAGCGGCATCGAACTGGTCGATCTCGCTGATGAGGTTTTCCTTATTCCACAAAAACAGCTCGGCCCACATTTTATCGTTGATGCGTGCAATGCGGGTCAGGTCACGGAAGGAGTCGCCGGTGTACTCGCACAGTGAAGAGTTATCGTTGGCGCACATCAGGCTCACGGCGATGGCGTGGCACAGCTGGCTCACATAGCCGATCATCTTGTCGTGCTCCTGCACCGTCAGGGTGCAGATGTGGTGGAAGCCCAGCACTTCGGCCAGGTCCTTTGCCCACTGAATGGCTTCGGGCGTGTTCTTTTCCGTGGGAGTGATGATGAAGTTGGCCGGGGCAAAGTTCACCTCGGCGGCGTGCTCCACGCTGGAAGTCTCACGGCCTGCCATCGGGTGGCTGGCAATGAACTCCACGCCCGCCGGGCACATGGCCTGCACCGGCTCCACAAGGCCGGTCTTTACGCCGGAAACATCCGTAAAGATGCAGCCGGGCTTAAGCAGATGGCCGTAGGTGCGGAACCACTCGATGAGGGCCGTGGGGTACAGACCAAAGATGATGTGGTCGGCGCTGCTCACAAGGTCCTCAAAATCGTGGGTCTTGCCGCTGGCGATATAGCCGTGCTCTAGCGCGTACTGCAAATGCCCTTCGCTGCGGTTGATGCCGTCCACATGGAAACCGGCTTTCGTCAGTTCCAGCGCGTATTTGCCGCCCAGCAGGCCAAGGCCCACCACGAGATAACGTTTTGTTTTATCAAGCATATTCCACCTCCGCGCCCAAGGGCTTGATGGCTTCAAAGAAATTCGGCCAGCTTTTTGTAATGGCTTCGGCATCGTCCACGGTCAGGGGGATGCCCGTACTCAGGGCCAGCACCGCAAGGCTCATGACCACACGGTGGTCATTGTGCCCATGCAGAACACCTGCCGGAGCGTGCAGCCTGTTCGCGCAGCCGTGCACCGTAATGGTGCCGCCCTCGCTTTCCAGCACGCCGCCGCAGGCACGCAGCTCGGCCTCCATGGCAGCGATGCGGTCACTCTCCTTCAGGCGTAAACGCTCTGCGTTGCGGATGACTGTAGTGCCTTCGCACAGCAGGCCCAGCACCATGAGCACAGGGCCAAGGTCCGGGCAGTCCGCAAGGTCGATGTCCACCCCGTGCAGGGGGGCCTTTTCAAAAGAGATGCCCTCTGCCGTGCGGGTAAACACCGCGCCGCAGCGGCGCAGGATATCCAGAATGGCGGCATCGCCCTGCAGCGTTTCCGGGGCAAGGCCGGTGATGGTCACGCCGCCGCACGCGGCCCCCAGCACCGCCGGGAACGCGGCCTGACTGTAATCGCCCTCTACGGTATAATCGCAGGGGTGATAGTGCTGCCCGCCCGGGATGGCAAGAGTGTTTTCGTCCAGCCAATGGCTCTGCACACCGAAGGCTGCCTGCACAGAGCGGGTCATATCGATGTAGCTGCGGCTCTCCACCGGCGGGATGAGGTGCAGCGTGCTGTTGCCGGAAAGCAGCGGCAGAGCAAACAGCAGCCCACTGATGAACTGGCTGGATACATTGCCTGCAAGGCGGTATTCGCCGGGGGCCAGTGCCCCTTCCACGGTCAGCCCGGCAGCGCTCTGCTCAAACCGCAGGCCCTGCTCCCGGTACAGAGCTTCATACACCGACTGAGGCCGCTCCATCAGCCGCCCGCGGCCGGTGAAGGAAACTGCCTGTCCGGTCAGGCTGGCGATGGGGATGAGAAAGCGCAGGGTGCTGCCGCTCTCGCAGCAGTCCACCGGCGCGGCAAGGGGCACAAAATGCCCCAGCCCTTCCACCACAGCATCGTCTGCGCCGGTGCGCACACGGGCGCACAGCTGTGCCGCTGCGCCCAGCGTGGCAGAGATGTCCTTGCTGAATTCGAGGTTCGTGATATGGCTGCGGCCCTCGGCCAGTGCCGCGCAGAGCACAGCACGGTGGGCCATGCTCTTGCTGGGTGGGGCAGTGATGGTGCCGCCCACGGAACGCGCGTTCTGAATCGTTACCAGCATAGGCCGTTACATATCCCGGCCAATGGCCCATGCCACCTGACGGCACTTTGCCATGGCCTGTGCGAAGGAATCCGGGGTCAGGCACTGTGCGCCGTCGCTCCATGCGTGCTGAGGGTCGTAGTGGACCTCCACTTCCAGACCGTCGGCACCGGCGGCCACGGCAGCGATCATCATGGGCTCCACCAGATTGGCCTTGCCGGTGGCGTGGCTGGGGTCCACGATGATGGGCAGGTGGGTCTTTTCGTGGATGATGGGCACTGCAGAGAGATCGAGGGTGTTGCGGGTGTACTTCTCGAAGGTACGGATGCCGCGCTCGCACAGAATGACCTGCTCGTTGCCGCCGGCCATGATGTACTCGGCGCTCATGATCCACTCCTCAATGGTGTTGCACAGGCCGCGCTTGAGCAGCACGGGCTTGTGCATCTTGCCAACGGCCTTGAGCAGCTGGAAGTTCTGCATGTTGCGGGCACCGATCTGCACCACGTCCACGTACTCCTCAAACTCCGGGATACGGTCCTCGCTCATCAGCTCGGAGACGATGGGCATGCCGGTGGCCTCGCGGGCCTTTACCATATCCAGAATGCCCTCGGTCTCAAGGCCCTGGAAGGAGTAGGGAGAGGTGCGGGGCTTGTAGGCACCGCCGCGGAACAGGGTGGCACCGCCGGCCTTCACGCCCTGTGCAATGCGCAGAGCCTGCTCTGCGCCCTCGATGCTGCAGGGGCCTGCCATGACGGCGATCTTTTCCTTGCCGCCGATCTTCACGCCGCCGCAGTCGATCACGGAATCTGCCGGGTGGAACAGGCGGTTTGCACGCTTATAGGGCGCGGACACGCGGGTGACGTTGTCGATCCACGGGTTTGCCAGCACATCCCGTTCGTCGATCTTGGTGGTGTCGCCCACCAGACCGAACACGTTGTAGTCCTTGCCGGTGATCAGGGTCACGTCCAGACCCTGCTTCTCGAATTTGTCAACGATCTTTTCCAGTTCGTCCTTCGGAGTCCCTTTTTTGGTGGAGATGATCATGGGAGTTTGTTCCTTTCCTGTTTTATAAAACCCTCTCCGTCATCGCTACGCGATGCCACCTCCCCCGAGGGGGGAGGTTTTATGGCGTGCCCGGGGCAGAAAAGCTCCCCCCCTCGGGGGAGCTGTCGCCGCAGGCGACTGAGAGGGTTGTTTTTACATCACGATATGCGCCTTGCTGGAGCCGTCGGTGCGCAGCAACTGGGCCAGATAGATGCAGGCGTGCAGGTAGCCCTGCGGGCCTTCGCCGATGAAGTGGCCCTGACAGCCAAAGGACACCACGTCCGTCTTGCGGAAGGGCTCCCGCTCGTCCGGGGCGTGCAGCATCACTTCCACGGCGGGTACGCCGCACAGGCGCAGCGCATCCAGAATGGCCACGCTGTAGTGGGCGTAGGCACCAGGGTTCAGCACGATGCCGTCCACCCGGCCCGCTGCGGCCTGAATTTCGTCCACGAGGTCGCCCTCGTGGTTGGACTGGCAGCAGTCGGTCTCAATGCCCAGCTGTTCGCAGCCTGCCTGCACATAGTCCATGATGGCATTATAATCCAGCTCACCGGGTACGCCCGGCTCCGACCAGCGCATGATGTTGAGGTTCGGGCCGTTAAGAATCAAAAATTTCATCCAGTGCCTCCATGGCGGCATGCAGGGCGTCGTCCAGCGTGCCGTTGTTGGGAATGACGGCATCTGCCGCTGCCAGATACAGCGGACGGCGCTGTGCTTCCATCTGGCGCAGTGCGTCCATGCTGGAAGAAAGCGGCCTGCCGCCGCCCACGGCCAGCGCATCCACCGGCCGGTCGATGAACAGAATGATGCCGTTCTGGTGCAGAGCACGCAGATTCTCCGGCTTTTTTACAATGCCGCCGCCGCAGGAAATGAGCTGTCGGCCCTCTTTGCCAAAGCGCTGTGTTTCGGCAGTTTCCTTTGTGCGGAAGCCGTCCTCGCCCTCGGCTGCAAAGATATCCGGGATGCTGCGGCCATCGGTCTTTACGATCTCCTCATCCAGATCCACAAAGGTACGGCCAAGGCTCTTTGCCAGCATCCTGCCGAGGGTGGTCTTGCCGGAAGAGGGCATCCCGATCAGGGCAATGTTCAGCATATCCCGGCGCAGTGCGGCAGTGATGCGCCGAATTTCAACCGGCGCATCCTCAAACTTGCGGTCCAGAAAATATTCTGCGGCATACACCGCCTGCGCCACCAGCATTTCAAGGCCGCCCACAGCCACCGGCACGCCCGCTTCCTCGGCGCGGAGGATGAGCTCGGTCTTGTCGGGGTTGTACACCACATCCACTACAGCCTCGAGGTCCGGCATGGCGGCAACGTCCAGATTGCACACGCCTACATTGGGGTACATGCCCGCCGGGGTGGTGTTGATCACGATCTGCGCCCCGCTGGAAACGGCCTCTGCATAGCTCAGTTCGCCCTTTTCCGGGTCCGGATGGCGGCTGACGGTGAGCACCTTTGCCGCGCCCTTGTCCCGGGCCACAGCGCTGGTGGTGTTGTGGGTGCCGCCGGTGCCCAGAATAACCACCGTTTTGCCTGCAAAGCTCACGCCGTGGGCGTCGCACAGGTGGGCAAAGCCCATATAATCGGTGTTATAGCCGTAGAGCAGGCCGTTTTTGTTCACCACCGTGTTCACCGCCCCGATGGACTTGGCCCGCGGGTCGATGTAGGAGCAGTATTCCATCACCAGCTTTTTATAGGGGATGGTCACATTGATGGCCTTGAACTGCCGCTTTGCCAGAAAGGCCCGGGCCTCTTCCTCGGTGGGCAGAGGGCACAGGTCGTAGTGGTAGCCGCAGAGCATCTCGTGGATGATCTTGGAGTAGGAGTGGCCGAGTTTTGCGCCGATGAGTCCGTATTCCATTTTACTCGTCCTCCTTCCGGAAGCTGGTGGGGTGGGTCATCCAAGCCTCGCCGTAGCGTGCCGTGAGCAGGTCGCCCACAGCCAGTGCGGCGGCGCAGGTCTGCACGATGGCGGCTCTGGGCACGATGCAGGGGTCGTGACGGCCCTGAATGGACAGCTGTGCGTCCTTTTTGGCAAGATAGTCTACTGTATCCTGCTGCTTGTAGATGCTGGGTGTGGGTTTGACCACGGTGCGGAACACCACCGGCATCCCGTTGGCGATGCCGCCGTTGATGCCCGCATTGTGGTTGGTGGCGGTCACCACCGCACCCTCCGGTGTCATGCGGAAGGCGTCGTTTGCTTCGGAGCCGCGCATTCCGGCAAAGCCGAAGCCGGTGCCGAACTCGATGCCCTTGACGGCGGGGACGGAGAACGCCAGATGTGCGATCTCGCTTTCCACGCTGTCAAAATAGGGCTCACCGATGCCTGCCGGCAGGCCGAGGATGGCGGTTTCCAGCATCCCGCCCACGCTGTCGCCCTCCGCACCGGCGGCACGGATGGCGGCTTTCATGGGTTCTTCTACGGTTTCATCCAGCACCGCAAAGCCCTCGGGCTTGCTGGCAAGGGCTTCCACCTGCGCAGCCAGCTGTGCGGCATCATCCTGTGCAAAGCGGGTGTCCGCAATGCCAGCGCACTCTGCGATATGGGTGGTGATGTCGATGCCCGCACGGCGCAGTGCGCTCAGCACAATGGCACCGCCCGCCACAAGGGCGGCCGTCACCCGGCCGGAGAAGTGCCCGCCGCCGCGCGCATCCTGAAAGCCGTGGTACTTGGCGTAGGCGGTGTAGTCTGCATGGCCGGGGCGCAGAAGGTCTGCGGTCTTGGCGTAATCGCCGCTGCGGGTGTTGGTATTTTCGATCATCAGAGCAATGGCGGTGCCGGTGGTGCGGCCGTTCACCACGCCGGACAGCAGCTGCACGGCATCTGCCTCCACCCGGGGAGTGGACAGGCCGTCGCCCCGGGCGCGGCGCTTGTCCATGCAGGCGGCAAGAAATGCCTCGTCCACCGGCAGGCCTGCGGCCATGCCGTCCAACACCGCGCCGATGGCGCGGCCGTGGCTCTCGCCGAAAATGGTCAGCGAAAGGTCGCTGCCGAATGTATTTTTCATGGCTTACTCCTCAATGCCCAGCAGGGGACGCAGGCCCTCCACCGGGATGGTCTCGGCGCGCCAGCAGCCCAGACCCGGCACCTTGATAATGGTGATCTGGCCGCTCTGTGCCTTTTTGTCGTGCAGCATTTCAGCCAGCACCTTTTCCTTATCGTAAGTAGTGCGGGTGGGCAGGCCGAGGCGGCGGTACACCGCGCGCACCCGCTTCTGCAGTGCCTTGGATTCGATCATGGGCAGCATGCCCAGCGCCACGCACTCGCCGTGGTAAAGGCCCACGGTGCGGCGGCCCTTGATGCCCTTGACGGCCTCGATGCCGTGGCCGATGGTGTGGCCGAAGTTGAGCGCCTTGCGCATGCCCTGCTCAGTCTCGTCCTGCTCCACGATGTTCTTCTTGAACCGCAGGCTGCGGCAGATAATCTCGCCGATCTGGGCATCCACGTCGCCATTTTCAAAGATCGCGAACAGCTCGGGGTCTGCCAGCAGGCTTGCCTTGACGGCTTCTGCCAGACCGTTGATGAAGTGGCGGCGGGGCAGGGTGGCAAGGGTGTCCGGATCCACGATGACGAGCTTGGGCTGCCAGAAAGCGCCCACGATGTTTTTGGTATCGCCCAGATCCACGGCGGTCTTGCCGCCGATGGAGGAATCAATCATGGAAAGGGTGGTGGTGGGGCAGTTGATGAAGTCGATGCCCCGCATGTAGATGGAAGCGGCAAAACCGGCCAGATCGCCCACCACGCCGCCGCCCACGGCGATCACCAGATCGCCGCGGCCCATGCCGAACTCCAGCATCTGCTTGAGGACGGATTCCAGAATTTTAAAGCTCTTGCTGGCTTCGCCCTGCGGCACCGTGATGATGTGGGCATCCTTGCACTGGTCGGCCACCATCTGGGCGTACTGTGCGGGCACACCGCTGTCGGTCACAACGGCCACACGGCGGTCCAGCCGGGCGAACTGGTACAGGTTTTCCAGCGAGCCGCTCTTGACGATGATGTCATAGCTGCGCTCGCCCAGATTCATGGTCAGCTTGGTTCCGATAAATTCACTCATTTGGTATACACTCCTAACAGCCGCACGGTACGGCAGGTGCGGTCAAGCTCACGCAGCAGCGCGGCGGTCTCGTCGGCGGTGGGGTCGCCCACCAGCTCCACGTAAAAATAATATTCAAACGGCACATGAGGCATGGGCCGGCTCTTGATGGACTCCATATTGAAGCCGCTGGCACCGATGATCTGGATCACCTCGCCCAGCTTGCCGGGTTTGTTGTCCACCGTGAACAGCAGCGAGAACCGGTTGCCGCCGGTAGGCTTTTCGCGGCTGAGCACGATAAAGCGGGTGGTGTTGTCGCCGTCGGTGTTGATGCTGGGCACCAGCACCTCCAGCCCGTACAGTGCCGCCGTCTCCACGCTTGCAATGGCCGCTTTGGAGGAGTCGCCGCTTTCGGCCACGAACTTTGCGGCCATGGCGGTGTTGGCCATGGCGGTGGCGGGCAGGCCGAACTGCCTTAAAAAGGTCTCGCTCTGGGCGATGGCCTGCTGGTGGCTGTAGACGCTTTTGATCTGGTCGAGTTTTGTGCCCGGCAGCACCAGAAGATTCTGGGAGATGGGCAGATCGTACACATCCACCACCCACAGCGCCGGATGGTTATAGCACAGATCCAGCACGGCGGAAACATCGCCCGCATGGCTGTTCTCAAAGGGAACGACGCCCCGGGCAGCATCGCCGCGTTCCACCGCGTCAAACACCTCGTCCCAGGTGGGGTAGCTCACAGCCTCGGCGTGGGGGAACAGCGCCCGGAGGGCAATGTGGGCAAAAGCGCCCTCCACGCCCTGATAGGCGGCGCGGTTTTGGCCCAGCACCACGGCTTCGTACTGCTTTGCCACGTCCATCAGGTTCTGCACGTGGTCTTTATAGTAGGGCCGCAGGGCCGGGTCCTGAATGCGGGCCGCAGCCTTTTCCAGCACTGCCGTCTCGCGGGCGGCATCGTAAACGGGCAGGCCATGGGCTCTTTTGTATTCGGCCACCTGCAGCACAGCAGCCATCCGCCGCTCAAACAGCGCAGCCAGCTGGGCATCCACCGTGTCGATCTCGGCGCGTGCCTGTTCCAGTGCGTCCATGGGTTCACATCCTTTTGCATGTATGATAAATACCATCAAGATAATAGATACCCAGTAAGTATACCATAACTGGGACGGAGAAACAACAAAACCTCCGGCGTTTCAAAGGGGAGAATATTTCAAATCAGATATGTGTAAAAAGAACAAAATAGAAAACGAACTCCCTCAGTCAAACCCTTGCGGGTTTGCCAGCTCCCTCAAAGAGGGAGCCTTTGACAAAGCGGAAAAGTTTCCGGTTCTGCCAAAGGCCCCATCCCCGAGGGGGCTGTCGCCGAAGGCGACTGGGGGAGTTTTATTTGAATATTATCTGTTTTTCAGCAGTTCTTCCCTGCTGCGGGCTTTGCCGTAATATCTCCCGTAGGGATTGTCCAGCGCCGCCGCAAGGGAGACCGGATTTTCCGGCTGTGGCTTTACCACCGGTTTTGCCGTCCGGTCAAAGCGGAGCTGTGCGGCGGGCCCGCCGCGCGTTATCCG
The DNA here is from genome assembly GCF_040096475.1 of Faecalibacterium faecis. Classification (NCBI taxonomy): domain Bacteria; kingdom Bacillati; phylum Bacillota; class Clostridia; order Eubacteriales; family Oscillospiraceae; genus Faecalibacterium; species Faecalibacterium faecis. The sequence goes on from NZ_JBBMEP010000008.1 coordinate 103,249, forward strand.
GAACCGCATGGCTCACCCCTCGGCCCCGGCGGTGGAAACAGCCCCGGCGGTCAGGGCACTCCAGAGCGCCTCACCGCCAGCCAGCAGGTCGGCGGTATCTTTGTTCCATGCACCGCGGATGCCGATGTAGTACCGGCTGAGCAGCTCCTGACTGGAGCCGCTTTCGCTCTGCACAGCATCAGAAGCGTAATCGCCCAGATCAAGGCCCGCCAGCACCGGGCAGTCGGTCCAGCGGTAGACCATGTTCCACCAGTCACTGTCTGCGTCGGACTGCGGCAGGCTGCCGTCGAGGTAGCGCAGGGTGCCGGTGGTCTGCTGGAACCCGGCTGGGTCGTACAGGATGAAGATGGAACTCAGCGCGCCCTGAATGTCGGTGGAAAGCTTGGTGGTGCCTGCCATGTCAAGGTAGGCGTCCGAGTCCTCGTTGCCAAAGTCCATGGTGTAGAGGTTCAGCTTTACCACCACCTTGCCGTCACCGTTCCGGTCTTCGCCGTAGGCGGCAAGGGCGTCCTGCAGGGCGGTCTGGGTGGCTTCCGGCAGGTAGTGGGGGGCCACCACGGCCACGTTATAGTCTGCATGGACGGTAAAGAAATACTGCCCGATGAAGTTGTAGCCGAAAAACACCACGATGATGCCGATGATGATGACCCACTTGAGGTTATAATCCCACCAGTTGGCCCAGCGTTCCTTGCGGGTGTACTGGCGCTGTTTGCGGGGCTGGAGGTCTTTGGGGTCGATATCGCGTTCGTAACGGTAGCTTGCCATGGGGCAGTTCCCTCCAAGTTCTGATTTACAGCTGTGCCAGAATGGCCTGACGCACAGCGTCCGGCAGCTGCTTCTGCTCGGCCTTGCTCATGCCTGCAGTCCGGATGGGCGGCAGCACCTTGATATGCACGCTGCCCGGATGGCACAGGTTGCCATTGTTCTCAAACAGGGCACGTGCACCGGTAATGGCCACCGGAATCACCGGTGCGCCGGTCTTGACGGCAATGCGGAATGCACCGGCCTTGAACTCACCGGCACCGCCCTCTTCTCCCTTGTAGCGGGTGCCCTCCGGGAAAATGACGAAGCTCTTGCCGCTCTCCACAATGGCAGTGGCATCGTTCAGGGCGCGCACGGATGCCCGCAGGTCGTCGCGCTGCACGAACACGCAGCCCAGCAGCTTCATCCAGCGGTTCAGCAGCGGGATCTTTTCCAGTTCTTCCTTGGCAAGGATGCCGTGGGGCTTATCCAGACTGGCCAGCAAAAGCGGGATGTCGTAGTAGCTGCGGTGGTTGCCCACGAACACGCAGGCCGTATCTTTGGGGATATTCTCAAGGCCCTCCACGCTCAGGGAAACGCCGGTCACCTTTAAAATGCCCCGGCTCCAGTGCGGGATATGCTTGTTGACAAGCTCTTCCACCAGCTGCATGTCGCCTGCAGCCAGAGCGCGTTCCGCCCGGCGCAGCACGCCATAATGGACGATCATATAACCAAATAAGTAAATAAACATCGCAATCGTGCGAAAAATGCTCATTGCGTTTTCCTCCCTCCGGCAAAATATGCCATTGTCATTGTATCACACTTTTTGTAAAAAGGGGAGAAATAACACTTTTTTTACAAATCGGAGGATCTGCGGTCTTGCAAAATTGACAAAATGCGGGTATATTTATAGTTGTAAAGCCAGCACAATGGCACTTTCTGCACGAAATGCTTTCTGCCGGCCCAATGGATGAAGAGAGAGGTACCATACGAACATGGGTTTATTTCCTTCCGCAAATGACTTCAAGGCCGGTAAGGGCGTTGAAAAGGATGCTCCCCGCAAGACCGGCGTGGGCCGTTTTTTTGAGCTTGTGGGCCGTGATATGAACGGCATGTTCCTTGCAAACCTGCTGGCCTGCATCGGCTTTCTGCCGGTGATCTGTCTGGTGTACATCGGCTTTCTGGCAAACAGCCTGCCTGTCATGCTGGCAAGCGCGGTGGTAGGCGGCATTCTGGCCGGGCCTGCGCTGGCCGGCATGTACGATACCGTGCTGCGTGCCCTGCGTGACGAAGCCGGTTACTGGTGGGTGACCTATCGCCGTGCCTTCAAGCGCAACTTCAAGGCCAGCATTGCGCCGGGCATCTTCTACTGTGTGGTGGTCACGGCGCAGATCTTCCTTGTGTATTTCTGCTTCAATATGCTGAGCAAGGGCACCAATGTGGGCGTGCCGCTGTGGGTGGCCACGGTGCTGAACCTGCTCATCTTCCAGATGCTGTTCGCCTACATGTGGCCGCAGGTGGTGCTGCTGGATCAGCCCTTCAGCCTGACCGTGAAAAACAGCATCAACTGCATGATCGCGTTCCTGCCCCACGCACTGGCGGCGGCCATCGTGCAGATCCTGTTCTGGGGCGTGGTGATCCTGTGCATGCCGCTGGGCCTGCTGCTCATGCTGATCTTCGGCTTCTGGTTCGTGACCGAAGTATCCTGCCAGATCATCTACGGCGATATTGAAAAGGTGTTCCACATTGAGGAGAGCATCCGCAAAATGAAGGATGCCGAGCTGGAAGCCGCTCTCCAAGAGGATTACGGCGAAAGAACCGACGACACCGAAGAGTAAATTTGAACTTCCGCAAAGGAGGGGTGCTCCATGGAACAACGGAATAATCTGGTTTTGCAGGGCACCGAGACCTTCTCCCGCGGGCAGCTGGACAATGTGGCACTGGACGGCGGTGCACTGGTGCTGGACAGCGTGGCGGGCCGCTGCCTGCAATACGGCAGCTACACCACGCCGGAATTTGCCATGCCGGCCTTCTGCAACCTGAATGTCAGCTGGAACGCCTTTGCGCCCCACAACACCATGGTGGAGGTGCGCTGCCGGGTATATGCCGGAGGAAACTGGACCGGCTGGATGAGCTTTGGCAAGTGGGCGCCGGGCTACCCCCGCTGCAGCTGCAATTCCCAGAGTGACGACGGCATGATCTTCCTCATGGGCGATACCGTGACCGTGGCAACGCCCGGCGGCGGCACCGGCGTGCAGCTGCAGGTGAACCTTTCCACCAACGATGACAAGGTCTCGCCCGCAGTGCGCCTGCTGGCCGCGGCAGTGCGGCCGCTGGCGTGGGAAAAGCACAACGGCCACCCGCTGAACCGGCAGCTCTATCTGCCGGAATACTGCCTTTCCGCCCACGATCCCAGCTTTGGCCGCACCATGGATCTGCCGCTGGTCATGGCGGCACTGATGAACTGCTGGGGCGAGGATGTCCTGCCCGAAGAAGTGGCCTATGTGATGGAGGACATGGCCCACAGCACCACCGCCAATGCGGCCTTTGCGGCTGCTGCCGCCGGCTGCTGCGGCTACCCCTGCTGGCAGGCATGGATGGACCTTGCCGACCTGCGTGCCCAGATCCACGATGACTGCTGTGTGGCAGTGCAGGTGGAGCGGCGCATCCGCGGCCAGCGGGACCCGGTGCGGGTCTGGATGGGCCTGCGCGGCTTTGGCCACGACGATGCCGTAATGGCAGATTATGTGCTGCTGAACGACCCCACCGCAGATTCCAACGGCGCAGTGAACTGCACCATGGCACTGGTGGACTTTATGCGTTACTTTACCGGGCGCGCCATCGCCCTGCGGGCAAAACCCCGCGATGTTGCCGCCAACCGTCCGCTGCGGATGCGCTGCGAGCTGGTGCCCGGCGAGACGGCAGACGTTTATTATTTTGAGCAGCGCGGCGTGAAGGACCCGCTGCCGGAAGGCTTTTCCGGCTGGGTGGCCTGTGCGTGCCACGACGGTGTGGCCCACGCCACCACCGCCCACCGCAGCTTCTGCCGGATGGAGCGCACGCCGGAGGGCGGCATCCGCTTCCCGGAAAAGATCGTGGCCGCAGGCTGCCGCTGCAGCGTGTATGCAGTGGACCAGACCGGTGCCATGCGCGTGGCGGAGGTGCGGCTGCCAAAGCCGCGCCCCACGCCGGAGCAACCTGTTTCCCAGGCACAGGAAAAGCCGGCGGAATGACCGGCCCGACCCAAAGCCTTTGGGCTATAGATCAAGACATAGGAGGAACACATTATGGCAAAGACGATCATCACTTTGGGACGTGAATACTGCACGGGCGGCCGCTACATCGCTGAAGATGTGGCAAATGCGCTGGGCATCAAGCTTTACGACAAAGAGCTGATTACCATGGCAGCAAAGCACTCCGGTCTTTCGGAAGAAGCTGTTGCCGCCAGTGAAAAACGGCATACTCACAGCCTGCTGTACAGTCTGTACACCATGGGCAATGAGCTGCCGCTGGGCGATCAGGTGTTCATTCTTCAGAGCCGCATCATCAAGCAGCTGGCCGAGGAAGGCCCCTGCGTGATCCTGGGCCGCTGCGGCGACTATGTGCTGCGTGAGCGCAAGGATGTGCTGCGCGTGTTCGTGTACGCCCCCAAGGAGTGGCGGCTGGAATACGCAAAGACCAATCCTCTGGTCAAGGCCAAGGACGAAAAGGGCATCAAGGACGAGGTGGAAAAGACCGACCGCAACCGTTCTGCCTACTACAACTACTACACCCAGAACCGCTGGGGTGATGCCCACAACTATGATCTGGCCATCAACGCTGCTCTGGGCCGCGAGACCTGCGTGAAGATGATCCTGGACGCAGCCGCCGCCAAGGAGAAGAACCTTGGCTGACCGCCCGGGCACTTCAAAATAAAACAACGATGATTCGTGGGTAGGGTGCTTTTGCACCCTGCCCACGTTTCGGGCAACGGCGACTGTTTTACTCCTTCAGTCACGGCTCCCGCCGTGCCAGCTCCCTCGAAGAGGGAGCCTTTGGCAGTATGATGGAGTTCCTGATTTTGCCAATGCCTCCCTCATTGAGAAAGACTTCCCCCGGCCGGGGGAAGATGTCACGCAAGTGACAAAAAGGGGAGCGGTGGCATCGCGCAGCGATGACGGAAGGAGTTATTTGGCAGCGGCCTTGCCATATTCCCTGTAACCTCAACATCAAAAGGAGCAAACGTGGAAACAAAGCAACCCCAAACCTCTCCCGCCCAAACGCGGGAAAACATTATGGGCACCATGGAGATCAACCCTCTGCTGGTCAAGCTGAGCGTGCCCATGATGATCTCCATGCTGGTGCAGGCGCTTTACAACGTGGTGGACTCGGTGTTCGTGTCCCATGTGAGTGAAAGCGCCCTCACCGCTGTGTCCCTCGCCTTCTCGCTGCAGAATGTGATGATCGCTGTGGGCGTGGGCACCGGCGTAGGCGTGAACGCCATGCTGTCCAAAAGTCTGGGCGAAAAGAACCAGAGCCGCGCCAATGCCACGGCGAAAAACGGCATCTTTCTTTCGCTGTGCAGCTTCGTGGTGTTCCTCGTCATTGGCCTTACCTGCATGAAGCCCTATTTTTATGCACAGACCAGTGATGCGGCTATTGCGCAGCAGGGCATCCAGTATCTTTCGGTGTGCTGCATCTTCAGTCTGGGCCTTTTCACCCAGACCATGGGCGAAAAGCTGCTGGCCGCTACCGGCCGCACCTACCTGAGCATGATCAGTCAGCTGGTGGGTGCCGTGGTGAACATCATTCTGGACCCCATTTTCATCTTTGGCTACTGCGGTGAGGCCCTCAGTGGTACCACCGGCGCAGCTGTGGCAACGGTCATCGGCCAGTTCTGCGGCGCAGGCATGACCCTGTTCTTCAACCTGAACAAAAACCCAGATATCCAGATCAGCTTCAAGGGCTTCCGCCCCAGTGCCAAGGCCATTGGCCGCATCTACACGGTGGGCCTGCCCAGCATTGCCATGCAGTGCGTGGGCAGCCTGATGACCTTTGGCATGAACCTGATCCTCATGAGCTTCTCGGCCACGGCGGTGGCGGTGTTCGGTGTGTACTTCAAGCTGCAGAGCTTCGTGTTCATGCCCATCTTTGGCTTGAACAACGGCATGGTGCCCATCATCAGCTACAACTACGGTGCCCGCAGACCGGACCGCGTGAAAAAAACCATCAAGCTGGCAGTCTGCTATGCCGAGTGCATCATGCTCATTGGTTTCTGCATCTTCCAGTTCGCGCCGGATAAGGTGCTGGGCATCTTTGCGGCCAGTGATGCCATGCTGGCCATTGGCATCCCGGCCATGCGCATCATCTGCCTGCATTTCCTGCTGGCGGGTGCCAGCATCGTGCTCAGCTCGGTGTTTCAGGCACTGGGCAACGGTGTGTTCAGCCTGATCGTTTCGGTCTGCCGTCAGCTGTTCGTGCTGCTGCCGGCCGCATGGCTGCTGGCACAGACCGGCAATGTCAACAATGTCTGGTGGGCCTTCCTCATCGCTGAGATCGTCAGTGTCCTGCTGAGCCTTGGCTTCTACGCCCGCATCAACAAAAACATCATTGCCCCCATGTATTCCCCTGCCGAATGAGGGGCGTGAAAAACTGTCCCTGCAAAGGAAAGGAACGTGATCTCTATGGTAAAAAAGCTCAAATGGAATCTGGTGCTCATGAGTGCGCTGTATCTGGGTCTGGGCGTTTTTCTGCTCATGAAGCCCACCACGGCCCTGAACATCGTGTGCTATGCGCTGGGCGCTGTGGTGCTGGCCTGCGCGGCGGTGCAGCTCATCCGCTATTTTGTGGTGGAACGCGGTGTGTTCCAGAGCCAGCTCACCCTGATCTCCGGCATCATCTGTCTGGCATTGGGTGCGTTCCTGATCCTGCGCAGCGACATCGTGGTGAGTATCCTGCCCGTCGTGTTCGGCCTGTTCGTGATCTTTGACAGCATCAGTCGTGTGCAGAACGCACTGGACCTGCGCCGCTGCGGCTATTCCAGCTGGAAGAGCTTTCTGCTGCTGCCGGTGCTCAGCGTGGTGCTGGGCGTTATCATGATCCTGAACCCCTTCGGCACCATGGAAACGCTGGTCATGGCCATTGGCATCATCCTGATCGTGGAGGGTTCCATCAACCTGCTCAGCGCCCTGTACACGGTGCTGGCCGTGCGCCGTTTTGCCAAGCTGCACCCGGAGACTCAGTCCATGCTGGAGTCCCTGACCGGTGAAGACCTGAACGGTGACGGCGTGGTCGCCCCGGATGTGACCCGCACCGATGCCGAGGCCACTGCCGTGGAACTGGACGAGGTAGATGAGAGCGCCACTGTGGAACAGGAGAACGAGAAATAAGGAAACTCCTCCAGTCTGCTTCGCAGACAGCCCCCTCTGGGATGGGGCCTCTGGCCAAACCGGAGATTTTCCGTTTCCGCGGAAGTTTGCCGGAATGCCAAAGGCTCCCTCAATGAGGGAGCTGGCAAACCCGAAGGGTTTGACGGAAGGAGTTCGCAATCAAAACAGCAAAGGATAAAAGAGAAATGGAAAAGTATGATCTGATTATTGTCGGTGCCGGCCCGGCTGGCATTTTTACCGCTGTGGAGCTGCTGCGCCACGGCAGCAAAAAGAAGATGCTGCTGGTGGAAAAGGGCAAGCCCGTGGAAAAGCGCCACTGCCCCAAAGCCGAAGTGGGCCACTGCGTCAACTGCCGCCCCACCTGCGCCATCACCACCGGCTTTTCCGGTGCAGGTGCCTTCTCGGATGGCAAGCTGAGCCTCTCCTATGAGGTGGGCGGCGACCTGCCCGCCCTGATCGGAGAGGAGTTTGCACAGGAGCTTATCGACTACACCGACAAGATCTATCTTGAGTTCGGCGCAGACCCCCATGTGGAGGGCATCTACACCGGCGAGGAGATCAAGGAGATCCGCAAGAACGCCATCCATGCCGGCCTGAAGCTGGTGGACTGCCCGATCCGCCATCTGGGCACAGAGAAGGCACAGCAGCTGTACCTTGCCATCCAGAACTATCTGGCCGACAACGGCGTGGAGATGCTGTTCAATACTGAGTGCGAGAACATCATCCTTGAGAATGAGGAGTGCAAGGGCGTGCTGCTGAAGGACGGCGATCAGGTCCGGCCTGTGTATGCGGATACCGTGGTCATTGGCACCGGCCGCCGCGGCGCAGACTGGCTGGAAAAGATCTGCGCCGAGCACCACATCGCCCATAAGCCCGGCACCGTGGACATCGGTGTGCGCGTGGAGTGCCGCAACGAGGTCATGGAAAAGGTGAACAAGGTGCTGTATGAGTCCAAGCTCATTGGCTACCCCAAGCCCTGGAAGAACAAGGTGCGCACCTTCTGCCAGAACCCCGGCGGCTTTGTGGCGCAGGAAAACTACGACAACGACCTTGCCGTGGTCAACGGCCACAGTTTCAAGGAGAAAAAGAGCGAGAACACCAACCTTGCGATTCTGGTCTCCCACAACTTTACCGAGCCGTTCAACCAGCCCATTGCCTACGCACAGAAGGTGGGCGAGCTGACCAACATGCTGGGCGCAGGCCACATCATGGTGCAGCGCTACGGCGACATTCTGGACGGCAAGCGCACCTGGCAGAAGGAGCTGGCCCAGTCCAACGTGAAGCCCACCCTGAAGGATGCCGTGGCAGGCGACATTACCGCCGCCATGCCCTACCGCGCCATGACCAACATCATTGAGTTCATCAAGATGCTGGATATGGTGGTGCCCGGCTTTGCCGCTAACGAGACCCTGCTGTACAGCCCGGAGCTGAAGTTCTACTCCAACAAGGTGAAGATGGACGAGAACCTTGACACCAACATCAAGGGCCTGCACTGTCTGGGCGACTCCTCCGGCTGGACCCGCGGTCTGATGATGGCTTCGGTCATGGGCGTGCTCATGGGCCGCAAGCTGGCCGAAAAGGAAGGCTGCTAAAAACAAGCATCAACAAAAACAAAAAATCCCGGCACCGCAAGGTGTCGGGATTTTTTAGGTTTAAAAATCAGCCCCCAATGAGCTCCACGGTCTTCATCTTGACCGGGGTGGTGGGCTTATCGTTCCAGTCGGTGCGGACAGCTGCGATCTTATCCACAACATCCATGCCTGCAACCACCTTGCCAAAGGCAGCGTACTGGCCGTCCAGATGAGGTGCATCCTGATGCATGATGAAGAACTGGCTGCCGGCGCTGTTGGGGTTCATGGCGCGTGCCATGCTGATCACGCCGCGGGTGTGCTTGAGCGGATTGTTCACGCCGTTTGCAGCAAACTCGCCCTTGATGTTCCAGCCGGGGCCGCCGGTGCCGTTGCCCAGCGGGCAGCCGCCCTGGATCATAAAGCCGGGGATCACGCGGTGGAAGGTCAGGCCGTTGTAAAAGCCCTCGCTGACCAGCTTCTTGAAATTCTCACAGGTGATAGGAGCGGCTTCTTCGTTCAGCTCGATATCGATGATGCCGCCGTCTTCCATAGTAATGCGAACCATAACGCTACAATACTCCTTTTGTGTTGCCCCGCAGCAGTGCGGGAGTGTTCGGCAGAAGGCCTGCCGGATATCTCTTATAGTATACCATAGGTTTTGGGGGTTGCAACGCCGCAGATGCAACGTTTTTGTTAAAATTCATCTTTCATCTCCACCATATCGGCCCAAAAGCGCTTGGGGCAGTGGGTCATGCGGCATTTTTCGTTGTGGCGGGCCTTGATCTCCAGCGTCTGGTAGAACTGCTTCCACAATGCCTGAAACTGCTGCTCCCGCTCGCTGGGCGGCGGCAGCTCCAGCGGTGCAGCCAGCTCCAGCAGCTGGGCCTTGTGGTCCTCCTGCAGCAGCACAGCCTGATGCACCGCATCGTAGATCATAAAGTTCTCTTCCGGGAACCGTCCGCAAAAGTGAGGCCGCAGCAGCGGCAGGATGTAGTTTTTGGGGTGGATGACGGCGCCCAGCATCCCGTCGTGCTCCTCAAACCGCACAAAGCCCTGAAACTTGTCCACTTCCCAGTCAAGGCTTTTCTTCATCTCATACAGCGGGGCCACGTCCGGGTGGCCGGTGCGCTTCACGGTGCCGGGGCCGAGGGCGAAGGCCAGATGCAGAAAGCGGATGAGCAGCAGCTCCTTGTCCTCCCGCCCGGAGAGGAAATCCCGGCTGACGAGATACTCTGTCTCGGGGCCAAGCTTTCTGCCAAAGCTGGCAAACACCCGCTGAGCCTTGGCGTGGTCGGTGGGGATGTCCTTGACCGGGTACAGGGTGGAAGTTTCCTGCTGGGGTGTCCACACCGCAAAGGGGATCTCGTGCTGGGCAAAGCTCTCGAACACGCAGCACAGAAAGCCTTCAAAGCTGCTGTCGTAGAGGTACACCACATCCGCATCGTGGAGCCTGCGGGCTTTCTGAACTTGAACATTTACAGCGCCTTCGCCAGACATTGCACCGCCTCCTCCCGCACCATACGCATAGCTGCGCGCGGTGCCACGCCCTGCGTGATCAGATCGTCCACCGCAGGCGGCGTGAACAGACTGAGCTGTTCGCAGCTGCCGCCGAACACGTTGGGGTCGATGAGCGCCTGCGTGATGCGCTCCCGCCCGGCGGTGCCACGGCCCGGGTGCGCACCCGCAAAACCCTTGCAGGTGATGAAATACTGTGCCCGCTTGAGCACCACGCCCATGCGCTTCAGCTCGTCCAACCCAAGGCTGGAAAGCTTGCGCGCGTGCCAGATGCGCCGGGCGCTTTTGGGGCCGATGCCCGGCACACGCAGCAACATTTCAAAGGGCGCGCGGTTCACATCTACCGGAAAAAGCCCGTAGTGCTGCACGGCCCAGTTGCATTTTGGGTCGAGGTAGGGGTTGAAGCTCTGATTGGCTTCATCCAGAATTTCGTCTGCCTTGAACTGGTAAAACCGCAGCAGCCAGTCAGCCTGATACAGCCGGTGCTCCCGCAAAAGCGGGGGTTTGGTGTCCAGCGCAGGCAGGCGGGTGTCCTCGGTTACCGGGATGTAGGCGGAGTAGAACACCCGTTTCAGACTGTACTTCTGGTACATGCCCTCAGTGAGCTTTAAAATGTGGTAGTCTGTCTCCGGCGAAGCACCTACGATCATCTGGGTGCTCTGCCCGGCGGGTGCGAACTTTGGCGCATGGCGGTAGACGGTCAGCTCCTGTTTGCTCTGCGCGCCGGAAACTGCGATCTGCTTCATGGGCCGGAAAATGGAGTGCCGCCCTTTGTCCGGGGCCAGTAGGTTCAGGCTCTGCTCACTGGGCAGCTCCACATTCACGCTCAGGCGGTCGGCCAGATATCCCAGCTGCTGCAACAGTTCCGGGCTTGTGCCGGGGATGGCCTTGGCGTGGATGTAGCCCCCAAAGCGGTATTCGCCCCGCAGCAGCCGCAGGGCGGCCAGCATCCGTTCGGTGGTGTAGTCCGGCGTGCCCAGCACCGCGCTGGAAAGGAACAACCCTTCAATGTAGTTGCGGCGGTAAAACTCCACAGTCAGCTCAGCCAATTCCCGGGGCGTGAAGGTGGCACGGGGGATATCGTTGGACTTGCGGTTGACGCAATAGCTGCAGTCGAAGGCACAGCAGTTGGTCATGAGCACCTTTAAAAGGCTCACGCAGCGGCCATCAGCGGTAAAGGCGTGGCAGCAGCCCGGTGCATAGCAGCTGCCAAGAATGCCTGCCCGCGCGGTGCGGGATGCGCCGCTGGAGGTGCAGGCAACATCATATTTGGCGCTGTCGGCCAGAATGGTAAGCTTGTCCATCAGGGTCTGTTCCATGCAGAATACACCTCCAAAGTGGGAAAAAGGGTCAAAAAATAAAGCCATGCGCAAAATTGCAGATGGCTTTACATCAATTTGTGCCGAACTCCTTCAGTCACGGCTGCCGCCGTGCCAGCTCCCCCGGAGGAGGAGCCTTTGGCCGCACGGGAAAGTTTCCGGTTTTGCCAAGGCCTCCCTCCATGAGGAAGGTGGCTGCGAACAGCGTGAGCAGACGGAAGGAGTTATTACCACTTCGCCTTGGTCTCCACCACGCGGCCGGCGATGTGCAGATGATTCAGGTCCTCGCCCTTGATGACCATTTCGCTGTAGGCCGGGTTGAAGGGCTGCAGCACCACGCAGTTGCCGCGCTGGATATAGCGCTTCAGGGTGCCCTCGCCCTCATCGCCGTAGATCAGCACGCCAAGGTCGCCGTTTTCCAGTGTGTCCTGCTTGTGCACAAGGGCAAGGTCGCCATCCTGAATGCGGGGCTCCATGCTGTCGCCGCGCACCACCAGATAAAAATAGTTGGAGGGGTCCTTCACACGGGCATACTCCTGACCGTAGTCCTCCTCAAAGGCGAGGGCACCGTAACCGGCCTTTACCGTGCCGATCACCGGGATCAGGCTTTCAGAATAGCTGCCAAAGAACCGCTCTTCCGGGGCGGAAACATTGCTTACCGGGCGGTACAGGCCCAGCAGATAATCTGCTGTGGTGTTCAAAAGCTCGGCAATGCGGGCCACGGTAGACGGATCGGGAGAGGACTTGCCGCTTTCCCATTTGCCGACAGCCTGCTGTGTCACGCCCAGTTTGGAAGCCAGCTCAGCCTGGCTGATGCCCTGCTTTTTGCGGCACTGCTTCAAAAGTTCTGAAAACGACATGGTATATTTCTCCTTTACACCGCGAGGAAATTTTCTTGTGTTTATTATACAACAAAAAGGTGTACTTGTAAAGAGCTGAAACAGGCCAAGACCCAAAAAGGTTGTGGTAAATTTTGTTTTTAAGGGCTGAAAGAAAAAAATTGTCCCAAAGGCTTGACACCGGCGTGCAAATCTGGTAAATTAAATAGGCATTCGACACGGCGTAAGGCGGATGTCCACAAGGAGAGATGTCCGAGTGGTTTAAGGAAGCAGTCTTGAAAACTGCCGTACGGCAACGTACCGTGGGTTCGAATCCCACTCTCTCCGCCATTTTTTATTGAATAAGTGTAACACACTTTGCTCTGGAGTAGTACTCAAGAGGTCGAAGAGGCGCCCCTGCTAAGGGCGTAGGTCGTCTAAACAACGGCGCGAGGGTTCAAATCCCTCCTACTCCGCCAAGAAAAAGCTCGTTGATTCGTTGAAATCAATGGGCTTTTTCCTTTTTAAAGGAAAAATGCGGCTTGTGGAACAAAAAGGAGGAACCAATGGCGTTTGGCGTTTTGGCAGGTCAGATCACGGTGATCTTTCTGGAAGTGCTGCTGGGCTATGTGGGTGCACGCAGCGGCATTATCAAGGATCGTGACAGCAAGTTTTTGTCGGATTTTATTATGAAGCTTCTGCTGCCCTGTACCATGCTGGCTGGTGCAGCCGTGGACGGTGAGCCGGAGCTGCTCACTCAGGCAGGGGTTCTGTTCGTGCTGCTGCTGGCACTGTTTGTGGCGACCACCGGCCTGTGCCGGTTGAGCAGCTGGCTGCACCACGACACGCCGGGCAAGTATGCGGTGCTGGTGGGCACGGCGGCTATGCCCAACTGCGGCTTCATCGGCCTGCCGCTGTGCAGCGCCCTGCTGGGCACCGCGCGCGGCACCGTGTTTGCAGGCATGGCCATGGCCTCTTATAATGTATGGTTCTTTACCTATGTGGTGTGCCTGTTCCGCCCCGGCGAGAAGATCCGGCTCAAGACCTTCATCACCCCCACCAACATTGCCACGGTGGCTATGCTGGTGCTGCTGGCCATTGGCTGGCGGCTGCCCGCACCGGTGCAGCAGTTCTGCAGTACGGTGGGCGGCTGCACCACCCCGCTGGCGCTCATGATCGTAGGTGTGCTGCTGGCAGACAGCGACATCCGTGCGCTGCTGCACACCGGTTTCCTGTACCGGGTCACCCTGCTGCGCGGCATCCTGTTCCCGCTGCTGTTCATGCTGCTGCTGTGGCTGCTGCCGCTGGACAATGTGCTGCGCACCGGCCTGTCCATCATCGCCTGCTGCCCGGCCGGCAGCCTTGCCGCTGTGCTGGCCAAGCAGACCGGCACCGAAGCGACCCTTGCCAGTCAGGCGGTGGCCCACTCCACCGTGTGTATGCTGGTCACAGTGCCTGCCATGCTGCTGCTGACGGGCGTTATGTTCCCGATGTGAGAAGCTGTAAAAAAGCCCGCTGTCTTTGGACGGCGGGCTTTCTGCTGTTATAGCATAAGGTTCGTGATACCTGCCAGCACCAGCAGGTGCACCGGGTAGAACCAGTAAAAGGCCTTTTTCTGCAGCGGACTGCACGCGCCGCGCTGCCCGTTGTAGAACCAGACCAGCACAAAGGCCAGCGGCGCAGTCAGCTCGAACAAAAACAGCAGCGCACCTGCAAGGCACTGCCGCTTGCGGTCTGCGCGGGTCAGGTACAGGGTGCAGATGATGAGCACGCCGATGGCGTGGTAGTCGGTGTTGGCAACCAGCGCCAGCGCGGCGCAGCCGCCCGCCCACACAAGCCCCTGCCAGCCGGGCAGGCCGTTTTCCTTTTCAAAGCGCTTGAGCCCTGCCATAGCCAGCACGCCCAGCGCCAGCGTCCAGTAAACGTTCTGGTGCTGCGGGGCGAACGGTGTGCGGAAAAAGGCAAGGTCAAAAGGCACCTCGCTCAGAAGGCCGAACAGCACCAGCCGCCGGACGTATTTTTTTACATCGTGGGTGTGCAGAAAGCCCTCCACGGCCAGAAAGCAGAAGATGGGAAAGGCCAGCCGCCCGATATACCGCAGCACACGGTCTGCCGCCAGCAGGGTGCTGACCGGGATGCCACTGCAGCTGGCAGCACCGGCGGCGAGGGCCGGCAGCAGGATACCGGCTTCGATGCAGGAAGCACCGATGTGATCAATGAGCATGGTGATGCAGGCGATGTATTTGAGCGCTGTGCCGCTGAGTCCACAGCGGACAGGGGCTTTGGCAGTCTCGGTCATAAGGAATCCCTCACTTGATAAAAAATCTACTTTTTGTGCTTTTTAATGATACGGCGCAGGCTGGCAGGCTCCTGCGTCATCTTTGACAAAATACGCCGGAAAGGCGCATAAATCGGGCAAAAATGCTTGACAGAAAAGGCGCGGGATAGTACAATCAAGAAGATAATTGAACTATCTCAAATGAAAGATGAAAAAGATTCACAGAGAATCGGGCGTCTCCGAACCAGTAAAAACGGAAGGAGGCTTTGGGCATGACGCTTTTTTCCTACGAGATTTTTGATGCCGTGGCCCGGCAGGGCAGCTTCAACAAGGCGGCACAGCAGCTGCACCTGACCCCATCGGCCATCAGTCACGCCATTGCCGTAATGGAGGAGGAGCTGGGCTTTGCTCTGTTCAACCGCGGCAAGAACGGCGTATCCATGACCAGCTACGGCGCATCCCTGTATCCCTCTATTCGCGATGTGCTCAACAGCGACGAGGCCCTCAAGCAGAGCATCGCCCGCCTGAACGGCCTGGAAAAGGGCAAGGTGAAGCTGGGCGTATTCAACTCGGTGTGTGCTTCGCTGCTGCCGGGCCTGCTCAAAAGCTTTATGACCCACTACCCGCAGATCGAGATCGAGGTGTATCAGGGCACCTACGACGATGTGAAGGAATGGCTGCGAACCGGTCAGGTGGATATCGCGTTCCTTTCCTCCACCTGCCGTGAAGAGTTCAACCTCACCGAGCTGTTCCGCGAGCCGCTGCTGTGCATCGTGCCGCAGGACTGGCCCGAACCGGAAAACGGCGTGATGACTCCCGCCCTGATGAACGGCCAAAGCTTCGTTGTGCAGTGCGATGCCACCGATGCTGAAATGCGTCAGTTCCTGAAAAAATATAAGATCGGCACCGAGCGCCGCTGCCATGTCATTGACGACCAGTCCAACATCGCCATGGTGGAAGCAGGTCTGGGCATTTCCATCATGCCGCAGATGCTGCTGCGCGACTGCAAGGCTGCGATCAAGATCTATCCCATCGAGCCAGAGGAAGACCGTGTGGTGGGCCTGGCTGTGCAGCGCCCCGCCGCAATGGCCCCGGCAGTGGAACAGATGTTCCACCACATCGTGGACTACTGCAGGCAGATCGAGCTGAGATGAGCCGGACACCTTTATACTATACCATAAAACAGTCTGTGTGTGGAGCATGGACTGTTTTTTTATTAAGAAAGAGCGATTGTATCAGCGTGCAAAATCCGCTATACTTAGAAAAACAGGCTGGTTTTATGCAGAAGCCTTGATTGGAGCAGGAAGATGAAGACCATAAAACGACGTGCCTTTTGCAAGGCGGCAGCAGCTGCCGTGGCAGGCGTGCTGGCCCCGCACGCGGCGGCAGAGGCTTTGCTGCCGCAGGCCGCACAGGCTGTGGTGGGCAGTGCGGTGCCGGAGGATTACTACTCCTTTGCTTTCCGCAGCGACCACAGCGAAACAGATCTCTCCCACGATTTTTATTATACAGATGCCTTTTTTGAGAACACGGCGCTGCAGTACAGCCACAAGCTGGCACTGGCAACGCTGGGCCTTGTGGCGGCAAGCGGCAACACCTACCAGAGCGATGCGCTTTACTGGGTGGAGGGTGAAGCGGGCCGTGAGGACAGCATTGCGGATGCCTACCAGAAGCTTGGCTTTGCCAATGCGGTCTATGCGGGCTACCAGTGCAGCCTGAACACCCCGGTGGATACCGCGGGCTGTGCTTTTGCGCAGAAAACACTGGTACAGGATGGCCAGCGCACCACCATTATTGCTGCCATGCTGCGCGGTGTCGGCTATGGTGCCGAGTGGGCCAGCAACCTGCATGTGGGCGAAGGCGGCGGGCACTATGGCTTTGTGACAGCAGCAGAGCATTTTTTTGAAGATCTGCAGGACTACCTGAAAAAAGCTGAGGCTGCAGCGGGAACGCTGGGCACCATCAAGCTCTGGCTGGGCGGCTACAGCCGCGGCGCGGCTGTGGCAAACCTGACGGCGGCGCGCATCCGGCAGCAGCTGCCGCAGATCGCGCAGGAAAATACCTTTGTTTACACCTTTGCCGCACCGGCGGCACTGACGGCAGCAGACCGCCCGGATCTGCAGGCGGACTACGACAACGACCACACTGCAGACGGCGGACTGAAAACGGATTGGGATGTAAGCAATATCTTCAACATCATTTCCAGCGGCGACATCGTGGCCCGCGTGATGCCGGAAGAGTGGGGCTACCACCGCAACGGAAACGACCGCTTTCTGCCCTCCACGGCGTACCAGAACGAGCTGGATGATCTGAGCATCATCGAGAACCGGATGGGCGGCGTGCCGCTGCGGTTCGACCAGCTGGCCACAAAGGAAGATGTGGATTCGGTGATCGCGGCGGCTCTGGCGTTCTGCAAAAGCGCCGCAAATTACCACGAAAAATATGAAGCTGCCTTTATGGATATGCTGCAGTGTGCCTTTACCCTCTCGGAGAAAGAGGCAGCCGAGGGCGTGATCCTGGACGATGAAGCTGTGATGGAACGGCTGCGCAGCATGGAGAACATCCGTAAAATGTCGTGGACGAAGGTGCTGCGCTGCGTGATGACGGCTTCGGCCATGAGCAGACCCATTCTGGAGCAGGTGGGGGCCATCGTGCCGCTGCGGGCGCAGCAGGTGGTGGTGCCGGTGCTGGCGGTGGGTCTGTGCTACGAGGTGGAGAGCGATGTGCTGCGGATGCTGGTGTACTACATCCTCAGCCTGATGAGCGTGAACAGCCCGGCAGACAGCGTTCTGCGTGCGGCATTCTGCCACTACCCGGAAAACTACATCACCCTGATGGAATATTACGACCCCGCCGAGCACGGCATGGAAGCCTATACCCGAAAATAAAATCTCCGGAAATAAAAAAGAGGGGCTGTTGCAAAATAAAAATGCGATAGCAGCTTGCACAAAGGAAGAGCGCAAAATCAGAAACCCGGAACCCTTTTTGAGCCGTTGGCCCCGAAAAGATTCCGGGTTTTTATAATTTTCCAGCGCAAGACCGGGCTGCCACTCAAACACCCCACTGGGGCGTTTGTTGCTTCGCAAACGCGAACTTGTTGGGGCGTGCCTGCCCCAAACCCTGCTTCTTACTATTTGGAAATTACATGATTATGCACCACTGGGTCCACGAGAACTGACGCTCATCGGAGGCATAGAACTATAAAAAGATTGGCCGTTCACAGTGTTTTGAGTCAACCCAATCAAATCGATCAACTGGCTCTCGTTATAGCGCTCTTGACAGTTATCCAGCACAGCGCATTGGCAGCTATATACACCACTATCGTTAGAGACAACTCCCCACCATTCAAGGTCTGCCAAAAGTTTTCCAATCTTCTTGCGGTCAAAGCGTATTTCTTTTTCCAAAAGGGACGAGCAAATTTGTGGAGCAGACATCGGTTTTTGCTTTAATAGGAGAGCTAATGCTAATTCCTGTCCATGCAAACGGTGAAGCAAAAGACCTCTGCGAACCCAAATGTTCGATGCTTTTTTCATAGCAAATACCTCCTTTTTTAGATAGCTCGTTCACTTAAAATACGATTGATGTCCATTTGAAATTGCGCTCATTCACAATTGTTATGTTGACGTGAGTATATCATATTACACAATAAAAGACTACTGTTATATATCAGAACTTGCCCTTTTTCCTGCGTACGTGCGTACCGACCATGTGCGGACGTACGCAGCGATTGACCCGAAACGCACAATATAGGAGGATGCAAAACAAAAGGCAGGGCACACCGCCACGGTGATACCCTGCCTTTGTTTATTGCTGTTCGAGTTCTGTACCGCCCACCACATTCCCAGACCGAATGGTCGGGCGACATCTTTCTTGGTAGACATTCCTAGCCGTTGGGAACCGCGGGCTAAGCAAAGCCGCACTGTGGCTTTGCTTATGGCGCTATGCGCCGCCGCCCTGTTCGAGTCCTGTACCGTCCGGCTCTGACGTAGGTTAGTGGATGACGCAGCAAAAAAGCCCCTGACCAAAGTCAGAGGCTCTTGTTTTGGTGGAGCATTGTCCACGGCACTCGAACCCAACACTTCCTCACAAGTGACCGTCTTGGCATCGTCCGTGAAGTTGAAGTTGAGCACGACCCGATCATCAAAGACGTAGACCGAGTTGACAAAGGTATCAATGATCTGCCGCTGGTGTTCCGTGCTGCCCACGTCACCCTT
>NZ_JBBMEP010000009.1:0-111619 GCF_040096475.1 Faecalibacterium faecis
GAATGCGCCGGATACCTTATGTTCACCCTTTTTTACATCCGCGACAAAAGAGCCTGTGATGTTCGGCAGTCCGGCCTCCACGGTGGTGCCCGCTGCGTGGCCGCTGCCAGCACCCATCAGTACCCGGTTCTGCGCAATCTCCTGCCATGTACCGCCGAACAGTGCGGCAGGGCTTGTACGTGCGGTGCTCTGGTAGATGCTGCCCACGGGAAAAGGATCCACGCTTTTCAAGCTTTTCAACAGCGCATCCACCTCGGCACGGGTGTAAAAGCTGCCACCCCTCATGGATTCGATCACGGCCTTCCACTGCTGCACCAGCGTGCCGGTGGGGATGCCATGCACACCATCCCGCATCACGCCGCAGACGGTCTCATCTGCGCGCGTGTCGTAGATGTCGGCGGCGGTAACGGCGGTGGAGCCTGCAGGGCGCTTGATCTCGGCAAGGCAGAGGTCGTAGATCAGCTCGGTGCGGGTGATGGCCGGGGCAGCAGGCCCGGCAGAATTCGGGACACCTTCCAGCACCTGCAGGCTGGTCTTTTTGGCGGCGGCATCGTAGCGCAGCACGATGCGGTCAATGCGGCTGCGTACAGGGTCCGCTTCGGTGAGCACCACGGTGGTGGGCTGCTCCATGATGATGCTGCGGCCCTTGAACCGCGCCGGGCGCACCCATGCCTGACCGGCGCTCACCTGCACGCTCAGGCCGCCCTGTGCCGTGACGGAGAAATCCTCCTCGGCGCTGTACACGCCGCTCAGGCGGGTGGCGAGGTAGCCCGAAGCGTCGTCGGCATCGTAGGTAATGCCGTTTTCGGGGTAAGTAATGATATCAGCCATAAAGTCCTCCTAAGTCTTGTGCCAGGTGGGCGTGCCCAGCCGGATGGTGCGGGTGGTGCCGCTGTCCTCGCTCTGGGTGATGATGTCGGCTACCCGCACCATGGCGGTGTAGCCCAGCTGCGGCAGGCTGGCGCTCAACACGTCGCCCACCTGCAGGGTATCATCGTCCACGTCGAACTCGATGCTGCCGGTGCGCAGCTGGCCCAGCAGTTTTTCGCCGCCCCGGTCGGCCAGCTTTTCCAGGTAGCTCTGGCTGGAGCTGGTCTCGCCGTCCTCCGGCTGCACGTCCCGGGCATCGATGTACATTTCCCGCCGGTCGGAGCCGGTGGCGTTTACATCCCCCACCCAGACGGTGGCCCGCTCGTCGCCTTCGCCAGCGCCCTGCACGAGGCCCACGTTGGCGTAATCGGTATCAGAAAAGCTCCACCCGGCATTCAGCAGATTGCCCCACCGGGGGCTGTATCTGTGGTTCGGGTCGAAGGTGGGCCGGAAACACTCGAAGAGCAGCTTTTTCTTGCTGCCCTTGCCGTCCAGCACGATGCGGAACCCCAGATCGCACGCCTGCCCGATGGTCTTGCAGTAGTCGAAAATACTGCCGCCGGAGGTCTGCTTTTCAAAGGTGGTGTCAAAGCCGTACTCGGTGCCCAGCGCAAGGCGGGGCCATGGCTTTGCGGCGCTCACAAGGCTGCGCATGGCCGCTTCCGCGTTCTGGTTCTTGACGCTCACCGCAGACACCCGCTTGGTCAGCAGCCACGTTGCCGGGTAGCCGGACACCACAAGGTTTGCGTCCTCGTTCTGGTTGGCGCGGGAGCAGATGCGCATGGGGATGCGGGGGTTCTCGTCGCTGCGCACCAGCCAGCGGCCCTCCTGCAAAAGCTGCAGGTTCTCGGTGGTGGGGCGCACCTCAAGGGTAAAACTGCCCTCGGAGTAATAGGGGCTGTCCCAGTAGAGGGACACCCACACGTCCACCCAGCCCACGCGGGCAAGGGTGTCTGCGTCCAAAACGTCTATTCTCATAGCGGTTCGGGCAGGATGCCCGCCTCCATCGGGTAAAAGCTGACGGATGCCTGCAGGTAGCCGGAGCCGTTCTCGGCCTGCATACTCAGCACGTTATCGCCGGGCTGCAGCTCGGTGAGGGTGCTGTCCTCGTCCAGCTTTGCAAAGATGTTCTCGGTCACGCCTGCCCGGGTCAGGGTGCAGGCCAGCCGGTCGGATGTGCTGCGGTAGATTTCCAGCGTCTCGTCCGGCTGCAGGGTCAGGTCAAAGCCGATGAAGGCCCCGGTCTGCAGATCCACCACCTTGGGGTGTGTCACCGGCATGTCGCACCGCAGGGTGGCCGTGAAGGGCACCGGAAGGCTGCCCTCGTTGCGCAGCACTGCCGCCGTGCCGTCCCGCTTGATGCCGTAGATGTGGCGGTCATAGCAGACGGGGAACCGGAACGCTTTCTCATACCCGCCCAGCACGCTGCTGACGGCGTTGAGGTCGTACCAGAAGGGCTTTTCGCTGTAGAGCATGAGCGAACAGCGCGGCTGCGGCGTGTAGCTGGAAAAGTAGGGCGTTTTCTGCAGCACGAACCGGGTGAAGTAGTGGTCGCCAAAGTACAGGGTGCCCTTGGTGAAGTAGGGCAGCTTTTTTCTGAACGCCCGGGCATTGTCCAGCGCATACGCGCCCCAGAACACCACATCGAGGGTGCGGGACACGCCGGAGACGCTCTGCCCCTCCACAGTGTCGCCTACCTGATTGACACCCTGCGCGGTTTTCAAGTCCACGTCGATGCCGTTCAGCGGGTCGAGAACGTAAGGGGCATCGTAGTCCCAGCCCAGATGCAGGACGGCACCGGCATCAGTCACGATTTTGAGATGGTCCTTAAATAGCACAGTGTCCTCCTTTCATCGTTTGCGGGCCTTGGCCTTGTCGGCTTCCCAGCGGGCTTCCCGCTGGAGGTCT
Source organism: Faecalibacterium faecis (assembly GCF_040096475.1). NCBI lineage: Bacteria > Bacillati > Bacillota > Clostridia > Eubacteriales > Oscillospiraceae > Faecalibacterium > Faecalibacterium faecis. The sequence continues at coordinate 2,779 of NZ_JBBMEP010000009.1, forward strand.
GCCGCCGTCTGGGCCTTGCTGTAAATGTTCTGAGTGATGTTGGTATCGCCCTCCCGGTGGTAGCTGTTGGCAGCAGACACCACCTGTGCGGTGCCGGATGCAGCCACGGTGCTGCCCAGACGCATGTTGTCGGAAAGCACCAGCGCCCCCGCCTGCCGGATCATATCGGCAAGGGCAGAGTTGGTCTTTTCCAGCGCCTTGGTGTTGGCGTTGATGGCATCTTCCAGACTGCCGGTGCCGGTGGTGATATCCACGCTGCCCATGCTGCCGGAGCCGGAGGACCCGCCGGAAGAGCTGCCGCGCCCGGACGAGCCTTTCTTACTGAAAGAGCCGCCGATCGAGGCAACGATGCCCGCGATGACGGCAGCAAGGGCTACGCCCGCTGCGATCATCAGCAGAGCCTGCGGAGTGCCAAAGCCAGTAGGGAACAGCGCCGCAGCGATGGCATCCAGCATTGCTACGAACGCGCCGCCGATAGACCCGATCAGGCCGCCCAGCGAAGCGAGGATCTCCGGGAATGCAGAGATCAGGCCGCCTTTCATGCCCTGACTGATGGCAAGGGCCGCATTGCTCAGCGGTGTTTTCAGCCCGCCGAAGATCTCTATCAGGGTGGAGCCGAGGCCCTGCGCCTGCTGCCAGACCTCAGAGAAGCCGCTGGTCAGGCCGTTCACGATCTGCCCGCCCAGATCAATGGCACCCTGCACCAGCTGATCGCGGGCACCGCCCAGCGCTTTGTTGAGCTTAGTCACGATGCCAAGGGCAAAATCATTGACCTGCTTTTTCTGGTCGGCGGTCAGGCCGCTGTAGATGGTGCTTGCGACCCACTTGCCGATGCTCAGCCAGTCCTGGTTCTTGACGGCGGTGTACAGATCATCGAAGGTGCCCAGCACGCCGGTATCTGCTTCGGTCTGGATCTCCTTCCACAGGCCGTCAAAGGTGTCCGCGCTGGACTTTTTGATCTGCTCAGACACCTGCACGGTGCCGTCGGCCGCGATGGTCTTGACCCGCTCGATGGTCACGAGGGCACCGTCCACGATGTCGTCGTAGACCTCGGTGATGACCTGCTTCTGGGTCTCGGTGCCGTCGGTCAGGGTCTCGGTGACGGTCTGGGTGGTGGTCTTGACCCCGTCTGCCAGCGTCTCGAAGGTGGAAGTGACCGTCTTGGCGGTCTCGCGGACGGTCTCCATGGTCTGCTTGACGGTCTTGGTGCCGTCCGCAGCCACCTCTGTGATGGTCTTGACATCCTTCAGCACACCATCCACCATCTGCCGGGAAGTCTCGGTGATGACCTGCTTTTGCTGGGTCTTGCCGTTGGAGAGCGTTTCGGTGATGTTTTCGGTGGTGCGGGTGATCTTGCCGTCGATTTCGGTCGTGGTGTCCGAGATGGACTTGACGACTTCTGCGGCGGCCTGCTTCGTGGCCTTGCTGGCCTTCTTGGCTCCGCTGGTGATGGCCGGGTAGGGGTTCGCGGCTGTCTGGCTCCCGGCACGGCTGCTGCCGTTGCCGGAGCTGCTTGTGCCCTTCGGGACCCATCCGTTGTCATCGTCCCATTCGAGGTCTTTGTGGGAGCTGTCCCACTGTTTCGCGTTCTTGCGCTTGTTATAGTTGTCCATGTAGCCGTTGTAGGCGGCATTGTAGGCGTCCTGTGCCGCACCGACACCGTTTTTCAGGTTTGCCAGTGCAGCCGCCGCGCCCCTGATTTTGGCGACCAGCTCATTGATCCAGTCCACCACCGTGCCGATGGCGTTCTGTGCGATCTTTTTCACAGACGCAAATGCGGAGTTGACGGCATTGCGGAAGGTCTCGCTGGTCTTGTAGGCCGTCACGAGGCCTGCCGCCAGAGCCGCCAGCGCCGCCACTACAAGGCCGATGGGGTTCGCCTTGAGAACCGCGTTCAAACCTGCCTGCGCGACTGCAAGGCCGGTCGCCCCGGCTTCGGCGGCTTTGTGAGCAGCGGTCATGGCCGTGGTCGCGGCAGTGTGAACCACTTCAATTGCAGTAGCGGCGGCTACATAGCCCTTGTAGGTCAGAAACGCTGTTCCGGCAGCGGCCACAACAGCCGTTGCAATACCGATGGTCTCCTTGAGCTGGGCCATCTTCTCGTCGCTGTCGAGGAAGGAGACCACCACCTCGTTCAGCTTGACCACCAAATCACCCAGAGCCGCAAACAGGCCGCTGGTCAGCTCACCGGTCAGGGCGCTGACATTATCCTTCAGGGTGGACATGCGCCCGCTGAAGGTCTGGCTGGCTTCCAGCATACCGTTGTAGAACTGCCCGCCCTGACTGGTGGCGGCTTCCACAGCTGCTTCCAGCTCGCTGAAGCTGACCTTGCCGTCCGAAATGCGCTTGTACAGGTCGGACATGCTCTCGCCGGTGGCATCACAGATCTGGTTCAGCGGGTTGAAACCCGCATCGATCATCATGTTGACGTTTTCCAGCGTGACCTTCTGGGCGCTGGACATCTTGCCGTAGGCGCGGGTCAGGGTCTGCAGTTTCTCGGCGTTGCCCAGCGAGATATCACCCAGCCGCTGCAGCACGCCGGTGGTGTCGTCTGCCGCAATGCCGAACTGCAGCAACGTCTGGGTGCCCTCGGTCAGGTCGGACAGGCTGAAAGGCGTTGCCGCCGCCATTTTGCGGATCTCAGAAAGCTTTGTGGCGGCGGCCTCCTCGTTGCCCAGCATGACTTTGAAGTTGGTCAGGTAGCTTTCCATGGTGGCGTTGTAGTCCACGCCGCTCTTGACCACCTCGGCCAGCTTGGACGATGCCTGTTTTGCAAAGTCCGCGATCATCTGCCCGGCGGCTACCGTCCACTTGCTGGTGCTTTTTTCTGCCGGGTCGCTGTTCAGCCTTACTTCGCCGGTGATGCTGAAATCTGCCACTGTGTCCACCTCTCATTCGGAGCGCGGGCACAAGGGCACAGGCTGTTATAACTTGATCTCTACCTCCCGCTTACAGGCGGGATTTTTGCATTTTACCCACAGGCCATGGGCGGATGCGGCATTTTCTGCCCACACCGGCAGCGCCCGCCCGCAGTATGGGCAGGGCACCGGGGCGCGGCTAATGTCGGAACCGTGCGAGGAACGCGGCATCGTGCTCTTCGACCGAAACGACACGGGCGGCACCCCCTCTCAGCTCAGCGGGCAGGGCAAAGCGCTCCTGCAGGTCGGCATAGTGGGCACGCATACTGCCCTCGTACTCGGACAAGTCCATGGTGCGCCAGCCCATGATCTTAGCCATGAGGGTCTCCTCCGGCAGGGCCGCGAACAGTGCCCGGAACCGGAACCAGTGCACCTTTTCGCGGGTCAGGTCGATGCCGTAGGCCTGCTGGAATGCCGCCACGATGTAACCGGCATCGCACTGGTAGTCGAAAGCGGGCGGCTTTTCCGGGCCGCTGTCAGGTTCACTTGCAGTGCCTGCTGCGGCCTGCTCACCGGCACGGTAAAAATCCACCATGCAGCCGTAGGCATCGGGGAGCTGTTCCGGCGGCACAGGCTTATGATAGAACCGCTCCATGATCGCAAGGGCTTCTTCCGGGTGTTCGCCGTCCAGCCTGCCGTGGGCGTAGGCGTTGGAGAGCCGCACCATGTGCCGGAAATCCGGGTCGATTCGCCTGCCTTGCCAGCTATCCGGCAGATGTGCCGTCAGCAGATCAGCCATTTTCCAGCGCTGCCAGTTCAGCCAGCAACTGCTTGCGCCGGGCAGCCTTGTCTACCCGTTCCACCATCTGAGCGGCAGGCGGTGCGGGATAGCTCACGGGCGGCTTGTGCCTGTTCTTTTTGGCCTGTGCCCGGCGCTGCTCCCGGTTCATGGGCTGGGCAGGCTTTGCGGCATAGCGCTGTTTCTCGGCGGCGAAGGCATTGCCCAGCTCCTCGATCACGTCATAGATGGGTGCCATGTAGTTTTCGTTAAGCCCCAGACGGTCGGACGCGCCTGCACCGAGGATCTCGTCGATGCAGTCCATGGCAATGCGTGCCTGTGCACGTGCATGGTCGCCCAGACGGACGCCGCCGCGCTGGAACTGCTCCGACTCCTCGGCGCTCCGGCGCTGCATCCGCTCGTTGGCGTCCTCAAAGCGGTCAAGGTCGTTGGCGTTCATCAGGGAAAATTCAAATTCCTGTCCACAAATAACCATGTTCTGGCTCCTTTCAGTTGAGCCGTGCCCCGGTTCTGCCCCGGAGAAAACTAATCACGGCATAAAAGATCCCCGTTCCGGTGCGGAGCGGGGACTGTGTTAAAAAAAAATCAGCCCTTGACGGCCTTGGCAGGCTCAGCGGACTGGGTGGCGGGGTTGTAGTCAAACTCGTCCGGCGTGCCGATGGCCTTCACGTCGCAGGCAAAGGTGGCCTTGGAACCGGCTGCACCGCCTACGTCGCTGGTGACGATGATGGCAGCGCGGCCCTGTTCGCCCTTGCCGGTGCGCAGGCTGAAATAGATGTACGGCACGATGATATCGCTGCCGGTACCGTACACAATCTTGTGGCTCAGCACAAAATCCTGAAAATCATCGCCCACGCAGCGGTCGCCGTTGACGGTAAGGGTGCGCTGGGTGCCGGTCTTTTCGGTGACGTTGCCGGTACGGATGTACTGAGCATCCTCGGTGGTGGCGTTCAGGGAGCCGGAATGCTCCTTCACATGGTCGGCGCAGACGATCCACTGGCTTTCCTTGGTCTGGGTGCTCTCGATCTGGAACGCCAGCACAAAATCGTTCGCCGTCTCAATGCCGGTATACGACGCGCTGGGCGTGATGCCGGACTTGGTAATGGCTTCAGATACAGTCATATCAAAACTCCTTTCATTTGGGCATGTAGTAGGTCAGGCGCATTTGCAGCTGCATCTTACAGTTGCCCGCGCTGTTTGTGACGATGTAGCCGCTGTTCGTCACGGCAATGCCGGTGGGGGTTTTATTCCCGCCGCAGGCCGAGAGGTCGGGCAGGTTATGGCGGGCATCCTGCTGCATGACCCACTCGGTGAGCTGCTCGAAAAAGCCGCTGTTCTGGATGTTAACGGCATCCACCTCGCTGTACTCCCGGCGGCTGAGGAAGAGGTAATTCTTCGCCATGTCCCAGCCGGAGAAATACTCGGTGATGATGGGATCACCGGGGCTGTCCTCGATGGAAAAGGCGGTGGATTCTTCTTCCAGTCCGGCAATGCGGAATGCTGCACCGGTGGCTTCCTGCTCGTCGGCGATCAGCGGGCAGGTCTTGAGCCATGCCCGCAGGGCGGCAATGGTGGGCTTTACGGTTTCGCTCATTTGTTCCCTCCCAGAAACTGCTTTGCGGCATCATGGGCGAACTTTTCCAGCTCGTCCTTGTGGTCGGCAATGGCGTTTTGTCCCCAGTAGGAACCGCGGTGACGTTCCGTTTCGCCCTTCGCGCCGTGCAGGTCGGTGCCCCGTTCATGCAGATAATACTGCCTGCGGGCATAGGGCGTATTGTACACCAGCAGACCTTCCTTAAAGTCGGATGCCTGATTCACGCTGCCTTTCAGTGTGCCGGTTTCCAGCGGCACATATTTGTCCACAACATCGACCACTTTCTGTGAAAAGGCAAACTGCAGCCTTGCGAACCGCGCGTCCATGTCGGCCTGAAAGCCGGGACGGAATGTGATCTTGAAATCAAAAACCGGTGCGCTCATACGATCAGCTCCCTTCCACGTGCCAGTGGGGCAGCAGCGGCTCCCGGTTATCGGAGACAGCCGCCGCCGTGCAGCACAGGTGCGTTTTTTCGAGTTTGGCATACTCTTCGGCGGTCAAGGCAGACACCGCGCCCTGCACCAGCTTCCAGCCGCGTTTCAGGGTCCAGTGCTTGGCCTTTTCCGCCGCAGGCAGAGCCGTCCACTGAGCGAATGGCAGATAGCCCATGGTGCACACGCTGGCCGGGATGCGGATGTGGGTGGTGCGCTCCGGGTCCTTGGCAGTACCGGAGCCGGAGGTGGAGCGGCATTCTCGCCAGCTGCACCCCGGGAACACCCAGCACATCGGCCTGTCCGTCTCGGTGGCAGTGTCGTGGATGAGGTTTACAACAGTAACAGCTGTCTGCATCACAGAATCCCCCTGTACAGTAAGTCATGCGGGTCATTGCCCAGCGCGGTACGGATGATCTCATAGGCTTCCTGCCGGGCTGCGGCGGTCACACTGGCATTGCTGCCAAAGGTGACGCTGTAGCCGTCGTTGGAGACGCTGGCAGCACCAGGCACAGCGCCCGCCGCAGATGCAGCGGCCAGCAGGCCGACGATCTGCCCGCAGGCATCCGCCAGCGCTTCCCGGCAGGCCTCGCACCCGGCGGCGTGGCTCTCCGCCCGGCCAAAGGTGGCGGCATCGATCATGCGGGAAGCACGGCTGCACAGCACCCCGAAGGCCGTTTCCGGCACTGTACCGCCTGCAGCCGCATACTGGTCATAGGTGCAGTAGAGCATGGCCTTACGCCTCGATGCGCTTGATGTACAGGGTCTTGGGCTTGGACACCTTGATGCCGTACACCTTGCGCCCCTGCACAGCGGATGCGCCGATGTACTTGCCGGAGCCGCCCAGATCCTGCAGGTGCACCGTGGTCTGCCACTCCATGACGCGGTGGCACCAGTTGGGGTGGCCGCAGATGAACTCGGTGGTGGTTTTCTTGCTGGCCACGCGGGTGGTGTTCTCGAAATCCATGTTGTTGGACTCGTACACCGCAAAGCCCGCGATCTGACCCACTGCGCCGGTCTGCACCAGCTGCTGGGACAGATCGCCCTGCTTGATGAAGCGGTCGTCCTGCATGAGAAGCTCCAGATACTCGGGGCTGACGATCATCCAGCGGCCGGCCTGCGGCACGCCGTTGCGGCTCAGGGTGCGCTTTGCGGCCAGAGCTTCCTTGTAGGCGGTGGAAGCGGTGCAGGCGGTCTTGGTGGCGCTGATGTTGGCACCCGCTGCGCCCTGCAGCGCCTCGATGGACTTCTTGTCGATGGACAGAGCCATGGAGTAGCCTGCGCTGTCCAGACGCTCGGCGGTGATGCCGTCGGGCACGGATGCAGCGTCGAAGCCGTCGATGATCTCGTTCACGGCCTCGTCGTTGTCGATATCCAGATCCAGATAGGTGGTGGTGCCGGCATCGGCATCCACGCCGTTTGCCTTGTCGTAGGCCTTGACGGCAACCTCAGTGTCGCGGACAGGGATCTTGACCTTACCGGCCTTGGGGCTGCCCTCGTAGCGGTTGTTGAAGATGGTATTGTCGCGGGTGACCAGAGTCGCACGCAGCTTTGCATCCACCAGAGCGGAGTAACGCTCCTGACTTGCATGTGCCATAGAAATCTCCTTTCGTTGTTACAGGTTCAGTTCAGGGTTCAGGGATTTGAAAGCGGCTTCCACACCATCGCTCTCGTTGGCGGGCGGGGCACCGTGCTCGGCTCCGGTGGAGACCACGGCCACACCGGCTGCACCGTCCTCACCAAAGGCCCACGGATTCGCCTTGGCAGCATCGTCCAGTGCCTTTGCAATGTCGGTACTGCGGTCGGCAGAGCCTTTCAGGGCATCCAGATCCAGCAAAGCCCGCACTGCCTTGACGCTGCGGCCCTTCTTGCTCATGATGGCGGCATTCAGGGCGTTATCGAAGGCAAAGCCCTCGGCCTGCGCCTTCATGTCGGCCTTCAGCTTGGTGACCTGCTCCTGCAGGCCTGCCACGTCCACGCCGTCAAAGGCTTTCAGGCCGTCCTGTGCGGTCTTGAGCTGGGCGTTTGCGTTGTCCAGCTGGGTCTGCAGGGCCGTGGCGGCAGACTTCTCCCGGTTGATGTCTGCGCCGTTCTCCTGCATGATCCAGTTCAGCTGTTCATCGGTGATGCCGGGGATCTTGTTCTTCACGTCTTCACGCTTCATGGTGGAAACTCCTTTCGTGTGTGAGACCTCAGTTTTTTACACTGTTCTCTGTCAGTATTCGGTCGTGGGCGGGGTACGCGCCGCCCGCCGCATGGCACCGTTTGCAGGACTCGAACCTGCCGCTTCCGGTTTTGGAGACCGGCGCTCTTCCGACATGAGCTAAAACGGCATGAAAAGCCACTATGAAGCCTTTTTCTGGGCACATAGTGGTTAAAATGGGGGATTTCCGTGAATGACTTTTACGGCTTCACCTCCACACTGGGCAGGATGTCAGTGTGGAAATAGAGCTTGTAGTGGTAGGGGTCGGTATGGGCGCCGGTGATGTCCTCTACCACATACATGGTGTAGTCGTTCAGGTAGATGTAGTTCTTGCGGTAGGAATCCGGGCCGACTTTCACCGTGCAGACCAGCTCATTGTTTGAGTTGTTGGAGATGGACATGTAGCCTTCGGCTTCCATAATGACCTTATCGGTGCGGGCGTTGTAGACGGTGATCTTGCGCTCACTCTCGAAGTAATCTGCCTGCTTGGAGATGTTGTAGTTGGCCTTTTCGGCTTCGCTGGAACAGCCACACAGCAGAATGGATGCGGCCAGCGCAAGGGCGAGAAGAATCTTTTTCATGGTTCGTTCCTTTCTGTAAAAATGGGCAAAAGAAAACCACCGTCCGGGTGGATGGTGGTTAAGGTTATTCGATGCCGGGCGGGAGCTTGCCAAGTTCTTTCAAAATACTGTAGCAGTCACGAGCATACATCTGACGGTGTACAGTTCTGTCCCACCCATCGTAAAATGAGTTGCAAATATCATCATATGCCGGATCTACAGGAGTTTCCAGAAGAACCTGCTGCATTTCCCTGACTTCCTGTTCTGTGTAAGAAGGTTTATTCGTAGAATTTGGCACCATTTTTCTGCAACTCCTTTATGCAGTCCGAAATAACCCCTTCTGCCTTTTCAAGAACCTGTTCATCCGTCAGCGTGGACTTGAGCAATTCATCAATTGCGCAATCCATTTGCCAAATGGCCTGTTTCGCGGAGCTTTCTTGAAAAGTCGAAGTCTTTTCGATTGCGTAAATATGCCCATCATGCCCAAGAGCAGTAAGCAGCTTCAAATTTGCGTTTCGCGTAAATTGCCGCAGATCACCATTTGAAAAGCTACCGCACGCAGGATGGGTATGAATCGCAATATAGGGTACATCCGGGTTTGGTAGCTGAACAGAATGACCATCCGGCAAGCCGATGATATCCTTCGTCAGCGGCTTCATCTTGATGTCGAACACCCTGCCCACTTCAACATTTTCCGGCTGCTTTGAAGCGACCATGAGAAGGCGTTTGTGGGCGTTTTTCAGCTGTTGCTGCCCGGCGGCATCCAGTGTGTCACAGCTGAACGACTTAATATTTGCGATTGACTGCATTGTAACAGGTTTCGCCTTTGTGTTCAAGCTGCTGTATGTAGAGGATGCCTTCCGCACCTGTGCGCTTGCCCTGCTGGCTTCGCTCCTGCCGAACTTGGGCACGCTGACACGGGCGCTGTCCACACGGCCACCCGTGGCCTGTGCAAACTCTGCAAGGCTCTGGCGGGCTGCTCTCAGGCGCACAGCGCTGTCAGTGGTGTCCAGCCCGGCAGCATCCTCGGCCAGATACCGCTTTTTCCAGCGGCGGACGTTCCGCTCCCTGGCACGCTGCATCTGGGATATCTCGTAGGCGGTGTACTTTTTGCCGTTCCACTCGATGTTCCGGGCGTTCAGCTCCCGCAGCTGCTCCTGTGTCCATTGGGGCGGGTCGCCCAGTTCCGGGAACACCGCGGAAAAGGTGTGGCGGCAGTTCCAGCCGCAAAGGCCTGCGCCGGTGCCGTAGCCGGTGGCGGCTTCAAAATCCGGGTAGTGCCTGCCCTTGTAGTCCACCGCGCCGCCCCGGTGAAAGCGCCTGCCCTGCCACTCTGCATGAGAAGGACGGGCACCGCCGTGGGCGGTCGTCTCCACAAATTCGCAGCCCATTTCGTCCATGCGGGCCACCTGCAGCTTGCCAGTCGTCTGGTTTACACCGGTGAGCACGGCACGGCGGGCGGCCACCTCGATGCTGTCGGTGTGGCCGCTGGGATAGGTGACCATGGGCATGTCGTCTGCAAGGCTGTCCACGGCCTGCTTGACGGCGGTTTTGTAGTCGAAGGCACCGGTGCTCACCTTGAGCCATGCAGCGTCCAGTGTGCGCTCAAAGGCCCCTGTGACGGTGTTTGCCGTGGTGGCGGTCAGGTTCTGCCATGTGCCGCAGGTCTGCCGCGCGCCGGCATCCAGCAGGTTGTTCAGGGCGGCGTTCTCTTCAAAAGGGGGCGGCTCCATGTCGTAGTGGTAATAGATCGCATCCTCCCGCTCCATGGCTTCGGTGGCGGCCTGCAAAAGCAGCTTGCGGATGGCCGTTTCGCTCTTGCCGGTGTACTTCGCCAGCAGCTTCACCACGTCGTTGCGCACCGCTTCGGTCTGCTGGTAGCGCCACAGCTGCCAGTTGGCGGTGGGGGTCACTTTGTCCATCTTGCCGATGCGCCGGGCAACGTCCTGCAGGATCTGCTCTTCGACCTGCTGCCAGAGCTGCACAAAGGCATCCGGCATCTGGTCGAGGTAAGACGGCGGCAGCATCAGGCACCCCCGAAGGTGATCTGCTCTTCGGACTGGCTGTCTGCCTTGGCTTCTTCTGTCCACTGGTGGGCTTCCTCCTCGCTCAGGCTGTACCGGGCGGAGAGGTACCGGCAGCGGGGCACGAGGCCTGCCAGAGCGTCCTCCCGCAGCTGGCTGGTGCGCTCGGCCTCGCTGACGATGTAACTGTCGTCCCAGTTGACGGAAATGCTGGTCTCCGGGTCCACCGGTGCGCCCAGCAGGTTCTTTGCGGCCCACAGGATGGCCCGCAGAATGCCGATCAGTGCCGTCTCGATGGGGATCTGGTTCTTGTTGGCGTTCTGCACCAGATCCTGACGGCTGCCGGTGTACTCGGTGGCGGTGGTCACGGTGCCCTGATCGAACTTATAGCGGTGGCAGCCCAGTTTGCACTTGAAGCTCATCATGTCCAGCGCGTCCTGCACCGCCTGATGGTTGGAAGCGGTGCGCAGGTCGGGGTTGTACTCCCGCCATGCAGCAGGCTGGTCGATGCTGCCCTCCGGCGCAGGCAGTTCGTAGAAGATCTGGCGGTGGACGGCATCCGGCGGCACGGCGTGCTCGGTGCCTTCCTTGTCCACCCACTTGCGGCACAGGGAGCGGTCATAGAAGATCTTCTTGCCGCCGAGGCGGATATCCTGCCGGTAGTTGTCGAAGGCGTAGTCCACCATCTGCGCGGCGTCCAGCGCTTCGGAAAAGATGCTCATGCCCAGCCCCATGCCGCCGTCAAGGTTCTTGACAGCAGCCGGGCTGAACAGGCTGAACCATGCCGGTGCGCCGGTGACCGTGATGCTTTTCACCGTGCCCGGCAGGGTCTTGTCCTCGGTGAGCTTGGAGAACTTCGGTGTGCCGGAGATGTCGTCCGTCACCTCAAACCATTCGTTGGTGATCGTGCGGCTGCCGTTCCTGACCGTGTGGGTCTGCAGGTAGACGGCAGGCTTGCCGCCCATCATGCACTCGGACACAAAGGCCGCTTCGGTCACAACGCCGCGCTCCACGCTGATGGGCAGGATGCAGCAGGCTGGGTCGTAGTCCAGCCGGATGCTCCCCTGCGGCGAAGGCAGAGCGTTGCCGGAGGCATCCACCGTCAGGTTCTCCACGCTCATCACAAAAGCGCCGGTGCCCGACCAGTAGGCCTGCTCAACAAGCCGGTTTGCGTTCTCCCAGAAATGCAGCTGCCGCAAAAGGCCGCCGGTCTGCTGTTCATCGCTGCCCAGCAGATAGGCAGAGGTGGATGCATCGCCGATCTGGAGAGTGGTCTTGTCGTTGAGCAGCAGGTTTGCCCAGTCCTCGCAGACGTGCTTCGGCATCCGCAGGGAAGCTAGACGCCGCGAAATGACGCTGCCGTCCGGGGCATCCTCTTTCTGGTCGTGGATGTCGGGCACGTCGCCCTTCCACCACTGCCGCCAGACTTCGATGTTGCCGTAGTAGTCCGCATCGAGGTGAAGATGCTTTGTTTTGTTCAGGTAATCGATAAAATCGGCAACGTTCATCTTGCAGTCAGTCTCCTGTAATCGCGTTCAATGGTGTACTCGAAGGCATCCAATGTATCAATGTCGGTTGTGCCGTCGTCCAGACGTTCATCCACGCCGGGGTGCTTCTGGCTCCACAGGGCGGCGGCAAGGGCATCCCGCAAGGTGGCAGCTTCCGGCAGATACCAAAAGCGCCCGCCACCCATGAGAATGGATGTCAGGCGGATGCGGTCGATGATCTGGATCTTGGCACTGTTCTGCACCCGGTCGGCCAGCCAGGAAAGCGGGCAGGCACGCAGCCGGGTGCGGATGTGGTTGATCAGCGTCTGTTCGGCGCTGTCGCAGAAAATATAGTGGATCTCGCCGTACCGCGCGAACACGGCGGTGCAGAAATCGATGAGCTGCGCGGCGAGGTAGTCAGCGTCCTGATCCTTCGGGTCGATGCGGGCGGATGCAAGCCCCACGACCCCCGCGTAGTAGGACAGGATGCCGGTGGCCACGAATGCGTGCCGGGAGCCGTTGCCGCCGAAGTCCACCCCGATGTGGATGCGCCACGGGCGGCAGGGCTTGTCCGCAGGCCAGAGGAAACGCCCATCCCCGGCGGCAATGCTGTCCGCAAAGGGCCGGTAGATGATGCCGCCCGCTGCAGCCCACTGGCCGAGGATGAAGCGGTTATAGTAGACCGTGCCCGCGTACTCCTTTTTCAGATGAGCCACGAACTCCGGCGGCAGAGTGGGGTTGTCGTCGATGGTGTAGGCCTGACAGTAGATGTCCGCGTCGCTGTCCAGAAACTGCTTGAACCAGTGCTGTGGGTTATCCGGGTTGCAGGTGCCGTCAAAATGGCTGTGCGGACAGGACAGACGGCTTTTCAGCATCTGAAATACACCTTCGTCCCATGTGGTGATCTCGTCCCCATAGGCGTACTCGAAGGCTGCACCCTGAATGCGGGCAATGTGCTTTTTGTTGTCGGCACCCAGCACGTACACCTTGCGGCCGAACAGCTGCACGATGTTGCCGGACGCCGAGGTGCGCACCACGCCCACAAGCTCCGGACCCCAGAGGGCCCGCATGGGCTCCAGCACGTTGCGCTCCAGCGTGCCGAGGGTGTTGCCCAGCATGACGCAAAGGCCCTCGTCCCGGGCCGCGCAGATGCGCTTGGGGATGGTAACAGCGCAGTCCAGATAGGTCTTGCCGGAGCGGGTGGCCCCAGTCTTGATGTTCCAGCGGTGGGAGCAATTGCGAAGGAACTCCTGCTGAAACTCAGTCAATGGCACTGTCCACACCTCCCAGCAGCTTGCGGGCAGCTTCCAGTGCATCCGCCGCCGGGTCCTCCTGCACGGTCTCCTCGCCCAGCATCTTCAGCAGCACCCCGGCGGCACGGGCATCACCGCGCTTGGCGGCTTCAGTAATGCCCATGACCACCGACATCTGATTGTCGATGTCCTCATTGTCCACCTCATCCCGCAGCAGGGCATTCACCCGGCGGCGGTCGGTCTCCGGCAGGCTAAGATAGTAGTCCGCCGCTTCTTTCATGCTGCGCTTGCGGCGGCGGGCCGCACCGGAAGCAATGCCGCCCTTCTGGGCGATCTGTCTCTGTTCGCTCTCCGTTCGTTCATTGAACGGGATGAGATTTTCTTCGTTGGCCACGTCACCACCTCTCTTGCCGTAAAATCAAAAAACCGCCCGGAAGATCCGAACGGCAGGATATAACAAAGAAACCCGGCTGGTACATTCAGGCTGTTGGTCGGTAAAGGTGATCCTCTGCGTCAGCCGGGCAGCACAAAGCCCGCAGGGATGAAGGGAGTAAGTCTTTCCTGCGGGCTTCGGCATTTTAAATTTTAGCAGGGGTTGACAGTATTATCAAGTCCGGTTCGCTCCGGTTCAGTCCGGACTTTTGATCTCCAGTCTTTTGATGGCCGCGCTGTGGCGCTGGAACATCTGACTGCGGGAAATGCGGATGTGGATCGCGATGTCCGGCCAGTCCTCCAGCAGGATGTACCGCCGGAACAGGATCATGAAATCCACCTCATCGTCCAGCTGGCGGAACACCTCCATGATCTCGGCCCGGATGGCGTCGCACACGGCAGACTGTGCCTCAGCGGCCCGGCGGGCCTCGTCGATGCGTTCCACACTGCGGGGCAGAGCCTGTCCGTCGCCGTTGCCGCCCGGCACGGGGGAAAAGCGCTGGGTGGTGTGGGTGGCATCGGTCTGCAGCGTGGCCAGCTCGTCAAGTTTGAGCAGCTCAAACCGCTTGGCCGTCCGGAACCGCCAGAGCCATGCCTTTTTCTCTTCGTAGGTCATTACAGTTCCTCCACCCGGACGAACACGCCGCAGGGGTCCGACCAGAATTTTTCTACGATCTCGCTGCACACCTGCGCGTCATCGGCCCAGAAGTGCAGGCGGGTCATTTCGTCCTTGAGGGCCTTTTCCAGATTGTCGGTGTCCGGCTTTGCGGTGCGCCAGCTGCCGCTTTTGTGGCCCTCGGCGGGAAAGCACCACTTGACCAGCAGACGCACCGGACGGCCTGCGGGGATGGGCTTTTCCGGCGCGTGGGGTGCCAGATGGGCGTGGAGCTTGGCACGGGTCTGTTTCAGTTCCGGGCTGTCGTGGAGCACCGCGTGCGGCTGCCCGCCCTTCATGTAGGCGTGCAGCTGCTTTGCGTTGTGTGTGGTGGTGGGCGGCTGCATGGGGAGAAAGAATTGCATGTACATGGGGTTCACCTCGTTTTTCTTTTTTCAGGTTTTAGCGCCAACGTGATGGGGAGGGTTCCCCGAATGGATGGGGGCTGTGGTCGCCCCATCCTTCGGGAGACCCCATCACAATTGCAGTTGCAGTTTTAGCTATTATATATAGGCTATTTTGCACTGCAAAATCTGCAGTCATAGCGGCTATAACTGCAAAATTGCAGTTTTTCGTGTCGTGCAAAATAGCGGCTATTTCTGCATTTTTACAACAAATTGTAATCTGACTTATTACGGTTTGTTTAACCTGCGCTGCCGGGCTCCTTGCGTCCCACTTTCTCGCCATCGATCCAGAAACGTCCGTCATCTTTCAGCCGCGTCTTGATGGTGCGGGGCTTCAGGTCCATGTATTCAGCCAGCGCATAGACGGTAACTTCGCCATCCATCATGCAGGCTTCAAAGGCGGTGTCCAGTTCGGCCTTTTTGTCCTTGGTCACCTTGCCTTTATCGCCCCAGCGCTTGGATGCACCGCGGCTGCCCAGCGTTTTGAAATCGTTGTCCGGCTGCAGGTCTTCCAGAAGGCCGCTGTCCTGCTTGTGCACGGGGTAGTCGAACCAGAGGTTCACCGGGTCGAAGCGGGCAAACTCGCGCAGGGTGCCCTCGATGCGCCATGCGGTCATGCCGTCGGCCTTTTTCTCAGCAGCCGCGACCTCAGCATCGATGGCCCGCAGATCTGCAAGGCCCAGTTTTTCCTTTGCGATGGTCAGCATCCGGTGGCGGCTGAGGGTATCATCCAAGTCGTAGGCATCCGCATGTCCGCGTTTGTCCAGCATGGCCTTGATCACGCGGCAGGCGGCTTTGTTATGCAGCTGTTCCCGGATGGCATCGGTGGGCACCAGCTCGGTCATGTCCAGCATGGCATCCGGGTCGCGGGCGAACACGCCGGAGCCGGATGCGCGGTCCATGCTGCGCTTGCCGCCTTGGGCACCTTTGCTGTGGTGATGGCAGTAGATCACAGCGCAGTCCAGCGCGCGGCACACAAGGTCGAACTGGTTGCAGAACTTTGCCATCTGGTCGGCAGAGTTCTCATCGCCGGTGATGACCTTATAAATGGGGTCGAGGATCACGGCGGTGTAGCCTTTTTCCTGGGCCCGGCGGATGAGCTTTGGGGCCAGCTTGTCCATGGGCACGGACGCGCCGCGCAGATTCCAGATGTCGATGTTTCGCAGGTTCTGCGGGGGCAGGCCGAGGGCGGTGTACACGTCCTTGAAGCGGTGCAGGCAGGAGGCCCGGTCCAGCTCCAGATTGATGTACAGTACCTTGCCCTGTGCGCAGGAGAACCGGCCCAGCCACGGCCTGCCTTCGGCGATGGCGATGCACAGTTCGATGAGGGCAAAGCTCTTGCCCGCCTTGCTGGGGCCTGCCAGCAGCATCTTGTGGCCCTTGCGCAGCACCCCGGTGATGAGGGCATCGGCCAGCGGGGGCAGGCTCTCCCAGTCGTCGGCCAGACTCTCGGTCTCGGGCAGCTCGTCGGTTTCCGCTTCCAGCCAGTCCCGCCACTCATCCCAGCAGGATTTCCCGATGTTCGTTTCCAGCAGCACCTGCCGTTTGTCACCGCGCAGGATGCCGGGCATCCGGGAAAGGCGGGAAGGATTGCGGTTCTGCTGGTCGATGGTCAGGCCGTTTTTCTGGCAGGCGGAATAGAGATAATCCACACGCCTGCGGTACTCGGCGTAGTCCGGGGCATCCACCTTCACGATGGCGTGGACGCTCTTGCCGCCAGAGTAGACCAGCGCGGCACAGGGCAGTTCCAGCTGCTTGATGATGGCCTGCTGCTTGCCCAGCTCCATGTTGTCGCACTCTACGAGGGCATAGCGATAGGCAGTAATATTGGCATCCTTGCGTCCGGTGCCGTCCACAGGGTTGAAGCAGATCCATGCACCTACTTCAGGATCACAGTCGCCCACCACCTTGCCGAGGTCACCGCCGCAGGCATCCAGCTCGGTGATGAGCTGCCCTGCGGTGCGGGTCCAGCTGCCTTTTGCAGGGCGGCGGCGGTCGGCGGCCATAAAACTTTCGGTCACATAGGCCACATATTCGTCCGGCTCAAACAGGGCTTGCAGGTAGCGCTTTAGCTGGTCGGCGGGGTGCCACTCTTCAGGCAGGGCCAGCTCGTGGGCTTCCACCCAGCGTGGGTCTACCAGACGACCCTCGGTTTGTGCGCCGGTGCCGGCAGAAATATCATCGTTCCAGTCCAGAGCGTGGCCTGCGGGGCCGCTCCATCCGTGGGAGTAGGCCAGCTGAAAAATGCTGCTTGCGGTGACGGGGCTGGCCCCGCCGCCGTGAAAGCTTTCCCATTTCTTGACACACTCGCCCTTATGATAGCGGCCCGCATCGCGGGTGCTCCACTGTTCCCAGAGGGTAACGGGCAGACCAGCATCCTTCAGGGCCATGCCCACCATGAGCCATTCGTCATAGGTCAGGGCGGACGGGGATACGAAGTCCAATGCTTCCTTGAGTTCATTTTCATGTTCCATTCGCGTTACCATCCAAAGATGCTATCCGGAAAGGCCGGTTCTGCGGGCGGCGTGTAGGTGCTGGGAGTAACGCCCTTGGGCACACCCCGCCAGCCGCTCGCCGCAATGCGGTCGATCATGTGTTTAGCCTGCTCAAAGCTCCACCTGCCCACGTGCTGAAAGCCGTATTTTTCCAGACAGCGGATCTGCTTTGGGGTGGTGAGCCCTTCGTCCCGGCGCTTGTGCAGCCGGTCCAGCAAAAGGCTGGCCTTGCCTGCGGATTCCACCGCGTCCGGCAGGATGCCCAGCTTTTCCAGCGCGGCGGCCTGCTGTTCGGTGGGCGGGCCTGCTTCCCAGCCAAAGGCCGGCACATACCCGGCAAGGTCCTCGGCCTGAATGCTCATCTCGTACTGCAGCGGGTCCACCAGCTTGGCCTTTTTGCGGCGCTGTTCTTCCAGCTGTTTTGCAAGTGCTTCTTCCCGCTGGGCCACCACGTCCTCGCTGGCCTGCACGGCGGCTTCCTCGATGTCCTCCGGGCAGCCGCTCTCGGCCAGATTTTCGGTCATCTGCCGGGCCACGGTGCGGTCCTCACAGACCAGATCAGCCGGGCGGCACAGCTCGTGCTTGTCGGTCATCCACAAAAAGTCGAGGAGCAGCAGGTCGGTCTTGCCCGGGGAAAGCCGGGTGCCGCGCCCTACCATCTGGCTGTACAGGCTGCGCACCTTGGTGGGCCGCAGCACCACCACGCAGTCCACAGACGGGCAGTCCCAGCCCTCTGTGAGCAGCATGGAGTTACACAGCACGTTGTATTTGCCTGCATCGAAATCCGCCAGCACTTCCTTGCGGTCGGTGCTCTGGCCGTTGACCTCGGCGGCACGGAATCCATGGGAGTTCAGCAGGCCGCGGAACTTCTGGCTGGTCGTGATGAGGGGCAGGAACACCACCGTTTTGCGGCCTTTGCAACGCTGGGCCATCTCGGCGGCGATCTGTTCCAGATAGGGGTCAAGCGCAGTGCCGAGGTCTCCCACGGCGTAGTCCCCGCCGCTCATGGTGACAGAAGAAATGTCCAGCTTCAGCGGAATGGTCTGGGCCATGATCCTGCACAGATAACCCTCTTTGATGGCATCGGTCAGCTTATACTCAAAGGCAAGGCTGTCGAACACCTCGCCCAGATTGCGCATGTCGCCGCGATCCGGCGTGGCGGTCACGCCCAGCACCTTGGCGCTGCCGAAGTAGTCGAGGATGCGGCGGTATCCGTCGGTGATGGCGTGGTGGGCCTCGTCGATGATGATAGTGCCAAAGTAATCCCGGGGAAAGCGTTCCAGCCGGGCGGTGCGCTGCAGGGTCTGCACGCTGCCCACCACCACACGGAACCATGTATTCAGACAGGTGGCATCTGCCTTTTCCACCGCGCTGACAAGGCCGGTGGAGCGCTGCAGCTTGTCCGCTGCCTGTTCCAGCAGCTCACCGCGATGCGCCAGAATGAGCACCCGGTCACCGGCGCGCACCTGATCGGCAGCTACCGATGCAAACACAATGGTCTTGCCGGTGCCGGTAGGCAGCACCAACAGGGTGCGGGTGTGGCCGTTCTCCCACTCGGCGTGGATGCGTTCACGGGCCTGCTGCTGGTAGGGTCTCAGTTCCTGCCCCATCAGAATGCCCCCTGCGTCCAGCCCTGAGTGGGTGCGGCCTTGGGTTCCGGCGGCGGCAGGAAGCGCTGCACCTCATTGCTCTGGCCGGTCTCACCTGCATGAGGACCGCTCTGCTTGGTATACTCGTGGATACCCAGCTTGCAGATGCCTTTGGCACCCACGATCTCGTTCCAGCGGGGGCGGAAGGTCTCGCCCCGCTTGCACTGACCGATGCTCTCGAAGAAAGCGCCCAGCAGGCCCTGCGTTTTAGTGTGCAGGTACAGGCGGTGGGTGACGGTGGTGTCGCCCTTGGCCCCGCCGAAGATCTTCAGGGTCAGCTTTGCCATGGAGCAGGGCGGCAGCTTGGCGCTGCCCTCAAAGCGGGCACGCTCCATGCCGGTGACCTCAAAGGCATACTCGCCCTCGGGCAGGAGCACGAACTCCTGCTGCTCGTTGGTAAATTCGTCGTCCCAGCTCAGGGCGCGGTCGGTGGTGTTCATTTCGTTCATAAGTAATTACTCCTTTATTATAAAACTTCTTCAGTCACGCTTACACGTGCCAGCTCCCTCCGTGAGGGAGCCTGTTAAAACGGGATATCACGGTTATCCAGCACCATCTGGAACACCTGCGGCCATGCGGCGATCAGACAGCCCTCCACAAAGTCAGCGGGGTAGTCCTTGATGGGCATATCCTCCGGGAAATAGCCCCGTTTGCCCACAACGCCCTGCAGCTCTTCACAGCTGACCTTGTTGGCGCTCATCAGAGCGGCCAGCTTTTCCGGCACGCCCAGACTGAGCAGAACATTTTTCTCAGAGCTTTCCTGCAGCGGTGCGGGCTGCGGCTGAGCCACCGGCTTTGCTTCCTGCTGCGGGCTGGGCAGGATGTCGGCTTCCGGCTGGGAACGCGGCTGCGGTTCCGGTTTTGGTGCCTGTGCAGACATTGCGCCGGGGATGCAGGCGGCAATGCTGGCATAGTCAAAGGGTACTTCCTCCGGCAGGTCAAAGCGGTTTTTTGCATCCCAGCAGGGGTGATGCGCGGTGTACAGTACACGCCTGCCGCCGCTGGCCTTGCTCTTGGCGTTCTTGCCGTCGCCCACCTTTTCCACAACGGTCTTGTAGTTGGCAAACAGCAGCATATCGCACCACTCGCGCAGCAGCGGGGCCACCTGTTTGGAGGTTTTCATGGACCAGCGGTCGTAGTTGCCCACGGCGTCCGGCTGCTCAAACTTGGTGATGGCCGCATGAGCCAGCACCACCACGTTGTGGCCGGTGTTCAGCACCTCTTCCAGCGCATCCAGCAGCTTGCCGAACTCTTCTTTTGCGTAGGTGTAGCCCTTGCCGTAGCCGAAGTCCTCAATGCCGTTCACCTTGGCCTTGGCGCACACGGCCTGAATGCACAGGCGCTCGGCCCAGTCGGCGGTGTCAATGACCAGCGTGCCGCAGGGAACGCTGCCCTTACGCACCTCGGCCACCTCGTCCAGCAGCATGGCCCAGCTGGTGGGCTGGGGCAGGCGGGCCACGTTCAGTCGCTTGGTGCCGCCCTCGGTGTCGATGAACACAGGGTCCGGAAAATGGGATGCGAAGGTGCTTTTGCCGATGCCCTCCGGGCCGTACAGCACGGTCTTGACCGGAGAGGTCTGGATGCCGGATGTGACTGCATACTTGCTCATTTAAAACGCTCCTTTCGTCCAGCTTTTCTGCTGGGGCTTTTCGGTGATGGGCGGCAGGGCGGTGTCGGCGTCTTTCACCATGCCGTCCTCAATGATGATCTGGCACTCGCTGCCGGTGGAAACGCGGGTGGCGATGGCTTGCAGGCCCTCAACTTCCAGCCATGCGGAGAATTCCTGCAAGGTGCTCATGTCCATCTGTTCCAGCTTGTCCAGCAGCACAAAGCCGCAGTCCGGGTTCAGGCGGCGGACGATGGCGGCAGCCACCCGCAGCTGGTCGCTGCCGGACATATCCCGCCAGTGCTTTCCTTTATAAGTAAGGGCACCGTCCTCCACGCCAAGGCCCGGCAAGGGAAGGTCTGCGCCGTTCAGCAGGGCCATGCGGTCGGCACGCTTCTGGCTGATGGCTTCGGTCAGGCGGCTGTACTCGTCGGCATACTGGGCGGCTTCATCCTCGGCGCGGGATTTTTCCAGATTGGCGCGGACCTTGCGGTTGGTCTCCTCGATGTCCCGAATGGATGCTTCCAGCTCGGCGGTGGATTCGTCCTGAAGCTGGGCAACGGTCTTTCTTGCCGTTTCCCGCTGGTTGAACAGCTTGGTGTGCTTGGCGTCAAGCTCCTGATACAGCTGCTCCAACTCAGCAATGCGTTCGCGGGTGCGTTTCAGCTCATCCACGCACTGCTGTTCCTGACGCTCAAGCTCTGCATACTGTGCCCGCAGGCGCTGGTTTTCGCCGTTCCGGGCCAGAATATCCTGCTGCTGGCGGATGAGGTCGGACGCGCTCACAGGCTCGTCAGGCGCTTCCGGGTAGGAGATCAGCTCCTCGGCAAAGTGCTTTTTCTGCGCGGCCAGCTGGCCGGTGAAGGTGCGCTTGTCGTACAGGGCCTTGATCTCCATATCGCGGGTGTGCAGCTCGGTGCCAATGCCGATGATCCGCAGCAGGATGTCCGCCTTTTCCTTGTCGGTGGCTTCCATGAAGCGGGGCAGGTCCAGCGCCAGCGGCTCCACAAAGGCGTTGAGAAGCTGCTGGCCGCTGCGGCGTCCGGTGGGGTCGGTGACGGTCAGGCTGGCATTCTTGCCCTTGCGCTCCACCACCACGCCGTTGGAAAGCTTTACTTTCAGATGCGCCGGAGCCACAGCGCCGTCCCGCGGGGCTGCGTCCGGGCGGAAGCGGTCGCCGCCGAGGGCCCACGCCAGCGCGTCCAGCACGCTGGTCTTGCCCTGATTGTTGTTGCCGCCCACAATGGTGAGCCCGGTGGGCGACGGCGTGAGTGCAACGGCCTTGATGCGTTTGACGTTTTCGGCCTCTAAGGCCATGATCTTTACAGACATGCGGATACCTCCCCTTGAGCGGATGCGAGTGTGTGAACGAACTGGTTGATTGCGGTCTCACGCTGGTCGTTCGGCAGTTTGCGGAACTGCATTTTAGCGGACTGAACGATGCTGGTAATGGAACGGCCTGCCAGAATGATGCTGTCGTAGGCATCGCGGGCATCCTGTTCCTGCTGTGCCTTATAGTCCGCAGTCATTCCGGCCGCAATCTCGTAAGCTTTTTCGCCTGCCCGCCGGTCTACCTCTTCCTCATCCACCACAGCGGCGATGGGCTGCTTTTTCAGGGCCGCATTTTCTTCTTGCAGCTTATCCGCCCGGAGCTTTGCCGCTTCGGCCACCTGCCGGGAGCCGGAAAGCTGATTCTCAGCATCCTTGGCCCGGGCCTCGGCCTTGTCGGCACGGTCTTTTTCCTGTGAGGCCTTCAGACCCAGCCGGTTGCAATCCTTGGCGGTGCTCAGCTGGTCAGCACGGGCCTTGTCCCGTTCGGTTTCGGCCTTTTGGGCACGTTCGGCCAGCCCGTTGATGTCGGCGTTGGCGGCTTCCAGATGGGCTTCGGCGGCATCCGCACGGGATTTTTCGGCCTTGAGCTGGGCCATAAGCTCCTGATACTCTTTGTAAGTAGTGATGTCACCGGTAAAAACGGCTTGCTTGACCACCTCCGGGGTGCTGGGCTTGGCCGCAGCATACAGCAGTTTCAGGGGCTGCACGTCCAGAATGGACTTGCCCTCAATCTGGATATTGCCGCACTGTGCGGCAATATTTACAAGGCGGTCACCGGTATCCCGGCTGATGCCGACGGTTGCACACCATTTGCCCCATGTGCCATTTTTGTTGTTAGCGCACAGGTCATGGGCGTGTTTCGCGGCCATGATACGGGCGGTAGTGCTAACGATAAAGGTCTGCGCATCCTGCAAAAGCAGGGCGTTTGTCTGGTCGTCTGCGCCAAAGTCAAAAGTGGGAGCGGTACTCGAGGGCACAGGCGCGTTTTCGTCTGCACTGACCGGAACACCGGGTGCGTCGGCAGCAGTCGCCAGTTCCGTCGTAGGGCTTGACCCCTCCGGCGCTGCCGGGGATGCCGCAGTTTGGCTTTCCGCAGCAGTGGCAGCATCCGAACACTGCGTGGATGGGGTAGGGTGTTCTTCCACCGGTTCAATGGGGGCGTTCTTGCAGGGCTTGGCCTCCCTGAGGGCCGTCAGCATCTGCTCCGGGAGCTCGTAGTCGTCCATGGGGATGAACTCGTCGCTGGTCAGAAACGCTTCCGGGGTCAGATGTTTTTCAGCGGCCTTGGCTTTGCCGAACTTCTGGGTCAGCAGATGGCTTTCCTTCCAGACCCGTGCGGATTCGTCCCAGCGCCAGAAGCGCCCACGGGTATAGGCGTAGTAAACACCGTTGCTGTTCTGGCTGATGATCATACCCGCACCTCCGTGTCCTTGAGGCGGTCCAGCATCTCGGCCTGCACATCCTTGCTCATGGGCTGGATGTTGTTGCCCTTCCAGCCATAGCAGAGGATGGGTCCGTAGATATGCTGGCCGCGATAGATACGGTTCAGGTCTCTGCCCATGATGCCGTACACCAGCACTGCCGGGGTGCGTGGCAGGACTTTCTGCTCACAGGGGCACCGCAGCAGTGCTTCGATGCCCTGCAGCGTGTCCGGCAGGGTGGTGACTACCGGCTCTTTGCCCGGTTCAATCAAAATTCCTTTCATTGTAAAACCTCCGATTTTGTGATATCATCGGGGTGATGAAGTCGTTCAAACTCATCATCCCTTGCAGCTCGTCGGTGTTGGCGCACCGGCGGGCTTTTTTCGTATAGTGCGTACCGGCGGCAGGCTGTCCACCTCGCTGCGGTCGATACGTTCCCGCGCAAATGTGTACTTGTAAGTTCGATGGCTGCCGCTGAGCCCATGGCTGACGGCAGACGCAAAGCTGTTCGCGCTCTTGTAGCCCAGCCGCCGGGCACACATCTCAGACGTGCCGGATGCCAGTAGATCGCCGGTCTTTGCGTCCCAGACGGTGTACCACATGACGCTGGCAGCGTTTTCATTACGCGCCCTGTAATCCCTGCAATATTGGTTGTGGTGCTCTCTGCGGCAGGAAGCGCAAAAGCGCAGGTTGCCAGCAACATTTTCCATCACCTTGCCGCAGTCCAAACAAACGCGGGTAAAGTGCTTTCCTTTATTCATGGGTGGTGTCAGCCCGCCTTCCTTCCGCTCTTCACGGTGTTGCGGGGCTGCTGGTGCACCTTCTTGCTCCGCTTTTTCTCCTGATCGGCGGCGTAGAAGCCCAGCCGCATAAAGAAGATCGCCAGCAGGATCAGCACCATGGCCGTGATGAAGTCGGCATCCGAAACGGTGCCGCCGGTCTGGAAGCTGCCCTCCAGCCCCATGCCGTACAGCAGGCCCACCACAAAGCAGGCCATTGCCAGCCAGTACCAAACGCCGGATTTAATCTTCATTGGTGGGTTTCCTCCATTCTGTCCATAAGATCGGCGGCAGTTGTCATGATGTTGATGATTGTCTCTGCTGGGTTTTTGCTGTCCATACAGATTCCCGCGACCAATGCGGTGCAAAGAGCCGCTTGTTCCATCTGTGTGCCGCAGGCGTAAATTTTGGGGTTGCCATCCGATCCCAGCTGGATTTTCAACTGAGCGTTTGGGTTGATTTTCATGCTCCTACCTCCTGATAGTCAGTTGCGGGGCCGCAGCTGTCCAATGTCCATCCAATGACCGGGTGCCATTCGCCATCTGCAAAAACCTGCAGGCCGGTGTGGTTTTCGTCCTTAACCTGCCCGCCCAGCTGGTAGCAGCCGGATGCCCGGCTTCCATCCCAGCGGAACCACTTGTTCCAGAACATCGGTGTCACGTATGCGCATCCGGTGGGTGCGTCGGCTCGCTCGGATGCAAGGGTGTACTGTTTGCTCATGCGGATTCTCCTTCCTCAACAGTAGGGAAGAACAGCTCCCCGATTTCATCCTGCGGGATATCAAGCGTCTTGCAAATTTCTGCGATCTCAGTGCTTGTCCAAGGCTGCTTCCCGTTCATCCGCTTGCTCATTGTGTCAGTTCCGATGCCGATTGCATTTGCAATCTCCTGATCCCGGAA
Source organism: Faecalibacterium faecis (assembly GCF_040096475.1). Lineage (NCBI taxonomy): Bacteria > Bacillati > Bacillota > Clostridia > Eubacteriales > Oscillospiraceae > Faecalibacterium > Faecalibacterium faecis. The sequence goes on from NZ_JBBMEP010000009.1 coordinate 27,660, forward strand.
CCCGCAGCTGTGGAACCGGCCCCGCAGCTTCCAGTACGGAATCTGCCGGAAGGTGCCGCGAATGGTTGATGTGTTCAACATTTTATTCCTCCTTCTTTTCGGCGGGCAGCACGGTGCCGATAACTGCGTTCATGATCTCGTCGAAGCTGGGCTTTTTGTTGTTGTCCATGTGGTTCACCTCCCATTGAATGAACTTGCGTAGTCTACTTTAAGTAGACTTATTGGCGAAAAAAATTTGGTCAATCGAGATGCCGACGACCTCACTGATTCTTTTCGCAGTGGAGACAGTGGCACATTCGGGCGACTGCTCGATTTTGCGGTATGTATCGCGCGAAATGCCAAGCTTTTCCGCCATTTCACGCTGCGTGAAACCAGCGTACTGGCGGGCTTGTTTAACGGTGAATCCCAAACTTACACCTCCTTTCATTTTTGGCTTGAGAACACTATACTCCACTTTTAGTAGAATGTCAAGAACTTAAAGTAGAAAATTTTTGGTTAAATGTTGACAATTCTCTACTTTTGGTGTAATCTCTACATATAAGGAGTGATTCAATTGAGCATCGCTGAAAATATTAAAAAAATCCGATTGGAGCACGGCCTGTCACAGGCTGAACTTGGCAAGATTGCAGGCGTCAGTGACAAAGCGGTGTCCACATGGGAACTCGGAACGAAAATTCCGCGCATGGGTGCTGTAGAGAAGATGGCAAATTATTTCGGCATCCCCAAAAGTGCAATTGTGGATGATGCGCCCGCTGCTACGACTTCCCGCCCTATTCCCCCGGGCTTCCAGCCTATGCCGGAGATGGACTGGGTGCCGCTGGTAGGCCGGATCGCCTGCGGGACGCCCATCACGGCGGAAGAAAATGTAGAGCAGATGGTTTGTGTGCCTTCCCGCTGGCACTCCACCTTTACGCTGACCTGCAAGGGCGACAGCATGGAGCCCCGCATCCACGACGGTGATCTGGTGGCGATTCGCAGCCAGCCGGAGGTGGAGAACGGCGAGATTGCTGCTGTGCGGATCGGAGAAGAAGCTACCTTGAAGCATGTCTATCTGCACGAGAACTTCATTGAACTGCGGCCGGAAAATCCGGCTTTCAGCAGCATCATCCTCAGCCGGGAAGATATGAATGCCGTTGTCATTGAAGGCAAGGCCGTGGGGCTCTGCCGGGATATATGATGTTGGAGAGGAGTCTGTCATGTCAAGTAGAAAATCTGTTGGGCATTCCAAAAAGTATGCCCAGACCATGAAGTCCTTTGATAGGAGCGTGACCAGAACGACTAACGCTGTCTCGCGCGTGGCTTTCGGTCAAGCAAAACGGGGAAGAAGTCGGCAGAATCTCGATACAACCTCTGACAGCTGGGAAAGAACCAGCCTTACGAACAAACAATTGATTGCTTCGTGTGTTGTGGGGGCAATTCTTCCAACTATGTTTCTAGTTGGAAAGGGCGCGGCAACAGAAACAACAGGAACAACAGGAATGCTTCTGCTGGTCTTGTTCTTCTTCTTTACGATTCCGTTCTTTGTAATGGTTTTGATTTTTATGGTGTTCAATACCATTACTCGTCCGAGATCGAAATGCAATGCAAAGCAAAGCTGCATGACAGAAGAAAACGTAAATGAAGTGAATGAGCCTGCGCAACTCTACTCTCCTAATCCTGAATGGATGGGGCAGACTGACCTTGTGGATTCTCGTGCGAATGCAAGGGTCTTGGCTCCACAGTTTCTGAAGCAGGCTCAGGAAAGCGCCAAAATCCTTCAGACGACCACGGAACCGGCCACATTTTTTACAAGATATGATTTTTGCGTTGGACGCTTGATAGAACTTGAAAAGTGCAAAAAGTACGGTGCACCGGTAAGCGCTACAGCTGATTTGAAAAAGTATCGCAGCCTTAGCTTCCGGGATGATGCTGTAAAGGAAATCATTCACCGTACAGAAGAAAAGTATCAGGCAAAAATCGAAGGCCTGAAAACAGCAAAAGCAAAACAGAGCTGGGCCGAAAAATATCATCAGGCATTTGAACCGTATTTGCCTTACATGACAGACGGCCAGAAGTCTGAGCTTGGAGAAGCAAGCGCATATCTGTTTGATCTGGCTCAAAAATAAAAAAGCCCGCCCATGCTGGAACATGGACGGGTAGCAATAAAAACCTCCCCCAGCGCGCTAACGCCGAGGGAGTTAAGATAAGCGGCTCACCCTTGCGGGGTCATCGCACACTCGACACTGCGATTATACCTCTTTTGGGCGGGCTTGTCAAAGTGTACCCTTTTGGAGGTGAAAACAATGAAAAAGAGGACAAACACAGCGTTTTGGGTCGAGAAGGAAAAGCGTTGGTGCATTGCGGTGCAGAAGAACGGCACCCGCAAACGGTTTTACAGCAGCACGCCTGGCCGCACCGGCCAGCGGGAAGCCAACGCAAAGGCCGATGCCTGGCTTGACGACAGCATCCGGGACGGCAAGAAGAAGGTAGCTGCCCTCTATGCCCAGTGGGTAGAAGAACTGAAGCTCACCTGCGGCACATCCTATGTTGAGCAGTGCAAGAAATACGGAGATTACTATATTCTGCCTGTCTGTGGGGACATCCGCATTGACGAGCTGACCGAAGGCGATCTGCAAAAGGCCATCAATATGTCTTTCAAAAAGCGATGCCTTAAAAAGGAGCGTCAGCGTAGGTCAAGCGACAAGCCTTTGAGCCGCAAGACCATTATGACGATCCGCTCAACGGAGATCAGCTTTTTGAAATGGTGCCGCCGGAACAGGTACAGTACGATGTTCCCTGAGCTGTCTATCCCGAAGAATGCCCGCATGGGGAAGAAAAAGATTTTACAGCCGACCGCTTTGAAAGTCCTGTTTGATGTGGACACCCGCCTTTACTATGGCAAGCTGGTCTTTGACGAGTATATCTATGCCTACCGGTTTGCAGTTGCTACAGGTGTACGCCCCGGTGAACTTGTGGGGCTCTGGTATGGTGACGTCAAAGGGAACACGGTCAATCTGCGCCGCAGCATCAACCGGTTGGATGAGGAAACCACCGGCAAGAACGAAAACGCCATTCGCTCATTTGACATGGGCGAGGAAGCCCATGAGGCCTACGAAGCGCAGGTGGCCTTGCTGAAGGCTTCCGATATCCCGCTGAACTATACCACCCCTTTGTTCCAGATCCCGAACCAGAGGGCTTTATTCAAGCGCTGGAAGAAGTACCAGCGTGACAATGGCATTGAGCCTCAGGTCACGCTGTATGAGATGCGACACACTTTCGTCAGCATTGAATCAGGCGTATTGACCGACAGCCAGCTGAAGATGCTGGTCGGTCACAGCAAGAACATGGACACTGCCGGAGTGTATCGGCACGAGCTTGACGGTCAGAGGGAAGATCTTGCTGCCGCTACCACCGCGGCATTCAGGAAGGCTCAAGGGTGATTCTGGTAACACATTTGGTAACACTCTTTTTTGTAAACGTAGCAAAATACATGGGTTACAAACCAACCCCACTACATTTTTAGCAAGTGTTTAGGCGCGTTGCAGATATGTTTTTGACGTCACTCAATCATTTTTTGTTGTTCGACCCCCACTACCCGCATAAGAGAAAAAGCGCGATGAGTTCTCAGAATTCATCGCGCTTTCTTTTATATAATAAATAGTGTTGTTCGAGGTCTGCTCCCTCGCACAAAAAGAAACCGGTACAAAATGGGTACACCCCTGATAGACATTCCTACGGGTTGGGACCCGCAGGCTAAGCAACAGCAACGGGTTGCGTTAGCTGATTTTTCCGCAGCCCCTTGGCAGGGCTTTGAAAAATCAGAACGCGGCCCCAACAACTCCTCCCTGTTTCAGCCGCAGGCTGCGGTCGTCGTTGTTGCACTGTGGCTTTGCTTGCGGCATAAATGCCGCCGCCTTGTTCGAGATCCCCTCCCTCGCACAAAAAGAAAAACCAGCACACAATGTGTACTGGTTTTTGGTGCGAGGGAGGGGACTCGAACCCCCAAGGATAAACCACACGCACCTCAAACGTGCGCGTCTGCCAGTTCCGCCACCCTCGCATACCGTATTGTTTTCGCAGCCCTGAAATCTCTGAGGTGAAAGACCGTGATGCGGACTGCTTGAATATATTACCACGTTCCCGGCAGATAGTCAAGCGCTTTTTCTCTTTTTAAATGAAATTTTCGGGCCGTCATTCCTTAAGAATATGTTGGTTGAAATGCATGGATGGGTGTGATACTATATAACTAACTATCTCTGCTCAGTTGTTTTGGCAGCAGGGAAGAAGATGATAAGGATACGGCGGAAATGCATTTCTGCGCAGGGTGCAGACCGACCGGTTTTTTGAAAGGAATTTGAGTGGACGCAGGAATGAACGAGAAAAAAGAAAATGTTATTGTAAACGGTTTTTTCTGGCGCTTTGCAGAGCGGTGCGGTGTGCAGCTGATCTCAGCGGTGGTGTCCATCCTTCTGGCGCGCATCCTTACACCCGATGATTACGGCAAGGTGGCACTGGTGACGGTGTTCAACAATATCATGTATGTCCTGCTGGACTGCGGCATTGGCACCGCGCTGGTGCAGAAGAAGGAAGTGGACGAGCTGGATTACTCGTCGGCGTTCTTTTTCAGCATTGTGATCAGCTTTGTGCTGTATGGGGGAATGTTCGTGGCGGCACCGTATCTGGCTGCTTTCTACAATGACCCCAGCATGACCCCGATCTTTCGCGGCATCAGCCTGACAGTGGCGGTCTGCGGCATCAAAACGATCCAGCAGGCGCATGTGACCCGGAACATGAAGTTCCAGTATTTTTTCTATTCCGCCTTTGCGGGCGCGATCGTGTCTACGATCCTGGGCCTGGGCCTTGCCTATATGGGCTTTGGAGTCTGGGCGCTGGTGGTGCAGCAGGTATCCAATATCACGGTGGACACGCTGGTGCTGTGGAAGCTGTCCTCCTGGCGGCCTAAGATGGAGTTTTCGTGGCAGCACCTGAAAGGGCTGCTCTCTTATGGCTGGAAGCTGCTGGCCTCGTCGCTGAGCAGCGTCATCTACAACAACCTGCGCAGCCTGATCATCGGCAAGATGTACACCTCGGCGGATCTGGCGTATTACAATCAAGGCGATAACCTGACTTATAATATCGCGTCAAGCGTGGATACTTCCATTGAGAGCGTTTTGTTCCCGGTCATGTCCTCACTGCAGGATGACCGTGCGCAGGTCAAGAACATGACCCGCCGCTCCATCAAGACCTGTACCTATATTATTGCGCCGGTGATGATGAGCACTGCGTTCTGTGCCGAACCGCTGGTGCGCCTGATCCTCACCGAGAAGTGGCTGCCCTGTGTGCTGTTCCTCAGGGTGTTCTGTCTGGGGTATGTGTGCTGGCCGATCATCACGGCAAACCTGAATGCAGCCAAGGCGGTGGGCCGCAGCGATCTTTACCTGAAATGTCAGCTTTTGAACGAAGGGGTGTGCATCCTTCTTCTGCTGGCAACATTCCGTGTCAGCGTCGAGGCCATTGCATATGGTATGCTGATCACGAATATTGTGACCCAGATCCTGGATGCACAGCTCAACAAAAAGCTGATCGGCTATGGCTATCTGGAACAGATGCGTGATATCCTGCCGACCCTGCTGCTGGCAGCGGGCGCGGGCCTGTGCATGTATCTGGTCATTTTCCTGCACCTGCCGGATCTGCTGACGGTGATCATTCAGGTGGTGGTTGGTCTGGGCATTTATCTGACAGGCTCTGCCATTCTGGAATTGGACACCTTTGAATATTTCAAGGATGTGCTGGCTCCGTCCATCCGGCAGAAGCTGAAACGCTGAAACCGGCATTTTGGATCGTGTAAAAATCCGTCGGGCGGGTGATGTCCGACGGATTTTTGTTCTTTTTGTCTAAAGTATACAAGAAGAAACATTAAAAACCGGCAAAGCGACCATTGAAAAAATACAACTGATATACTAGAATATAAGTACAAGAGCGCGGCACACGGCTGCGCGGAAAATGCAAAGCAGAAAATATAAAACAGGAGGATTTTCCTATGCCTATGAAAATGGGTTGGCGCTGGTATGGCGAGGGCAACGATCCCATCAGCCTGAGCGACATCAAGCAGATCCCCGGCGTGACCAGCATCGTCTGGGCGTTGCACGACAAGATGCCCGGCGAGATCTGGGAGATCGACGAGATCCAGAAGGTAGCTGATCAGATCCACGCCTACGGCTTCGACATGGACGTGGTCGAGTCGGTCAATGTCCACGATGACATCAAGATCGGCCTGCCCACCCGCGACAAGTACATCGAGAACTACAAGCAGTGCATCCGCAATCTGTCCAAGTTCGGTGTCAAGGTCATCTGCTACAACTTCATGCCGGTGTTCGACTGGACCCGTACCGATCTGTTCCACCCCGTGGGCGACGGCTCCACTGCACTGTTCTATGAGAAAGATAAGATCAAGGGCGATTACAAGGCTATGGCTGAGTACATCATGTCCTTCACTGAGAAGTATAACATGACCTTCCCCGGCTGGGAGCCGGAGCGCATGGCAAAGCTGGACGAGCTGTTCAAGGCTTACGCCCCTGTCACCAAGGAAAAGCTGTGGGAAAACCTGAAGTACTTCCTGGAAGCACTGATGCCCACCTGCCATGAGTGCGGCATCAAAATGGCTATCCATCAGGATGATCCCCCTTGGGATATCTTCGGCCTGCCCCGTCTGCTGGTGGATGCCCAGAGCATCGACCGCTTCCTGAGCATGGTGGATGATCCGTACAACTGCCTGACCCTGTGCACCGGCAGCCTGAACGCAAACCCCAACAACAACTGTGCCGAGATCGTGCGCAAGCACTGCGACCGCATTGCCTTTGGTCACATCCGCAACATCCACCACTTCCCCAACGGCGACTTCTCCGAGGCTGCTCACCGCGACTGCTGCGGCGAGACCGGCATCATCGAGGTGCTGCGTGCTTACCATGACTGCGGCTTTGAGGGCTACATCCGTCCCGACCACGGCCGTCAGCTGTGGGAGGAAGGCCCCGGCAACTGCCGCCCCGGTTACGGCAAGTATGACCGTGCTCTGGGCGTTCAGTACATGCTGGGTGTCTGGGATCTGCTGGATCGTCTGGATGAAGAGAAAAAGAAGGGCTGATAAATATGAAGCTGTCTGAGATCAAAAACGGCAATCTGTCCGCCGAGTGGGCAGAGAAGGGTTATGAGCTGCCCAAATTCGATATCGAGGCTGTCAAGGCCAAGACCCACGCCGAACCCACCTGGGTGCACTTCGGCGCAGGCAATATCTTCCGTGCATTCCCGGCTGCCATCCTGAACGATGCGCTGAACACCGGCAAGTATGACCGCGGTGTCATCGTGGCCGAGAGCTTTGACTACGAGATCATCGACAAGGCTTATCGTCCCTACGACAATATGAGCCTGCTGGTCTGCCTGAAGTCCACCGGCGAGATCGAGAAGAAGGTGGTGGCTTCCGTTACCGAGAGCCTGAAGGCTGACTACTCCTTCGGCGAGGACTGGGCACGTCTGGTGGAGATCTTCCAGAACCCCAGCCTGCAGATGATCTCCTTCACCATCACTGAGAAGGGCTACGGCGTTGCTCCTGCTGATCTGGAGCGCGGCCTGACCCCCGTGCTGGCCATGGGCAAGGTCACTGCTCTGCTGTACGAGCGCTTCAAGGCCGGCAAGCTGCCCCTGACCGTTCAGAGCATGGATAACTGCTCCCACAACGGCGATAAGGTCAAGAACGCTGTCCACGCCTATGCTGCCAAGTGGGTGGAGCAGGGTCTGGTGCCCGCCGAGTTCCTGGCCTATGTGCAGGACGAGACCAAGATCACCTTCCCGTGGAGCATGATCGACAAGATCACCCCGCGCCCGGATGCCAAGGTCCAGCAGATGCTGGCCGACGACGGCTTTGAGGACAACTACACCATCGTCACCGAGAAGCACACCTTCACCGCTCCCTTCGTCAACGCCGAAGAGACCCAGTACCTGTGCATCGAGGATCACTACACCAACGGCCGTCCTCCGCTGGAGCTGGGCGGTGTGCTGTACTGCGACCGTGAGACTGTGGACAAGATCGAGAAGATGAAGGTGTGCACCTGCCTGAACCCGCTGCACACTGCAATGTCCATCTATGGCTGCATGCTGGGTTACACCCTCATCTCTGCCGAGATGGCCGATGAAGACCTGCGTGCCTTCATCCAGAAGATCGGCTATATCGAGGCAATGCCCGTCGTGGTCGATCCCGGCGTGCTGAACCCCTACGAGTTCATCGGCGCTGTCATCAACCGCCGTCTGCCCAACCCCTTCATGCCGGATGCTCCCCAGCGTATTGCAACCGATACCTCCCAGAAGCTGGCCATCCGCTTTGGTGAGACCATCAAGGCCTACGAGGCACGCGGTCTGGACAAGAGCAACCTGATCCTGATCCCGCTGGTGCTGGCAGGCTACGCCCGCTACCTGAAGGGCATCGACGACAATGGTCAGGCCTTTGAGCCTTCCACCGATCCGCTGCTGGCTGAGCTGCAGGCCATCGTTGCTCCGCTGGAGGTCAAGGAAGGCGAGCAGGACTTCAGCTGCCTGAAGAAGCTGTACAGCCGTGTTGACGTGTTCGGCGTGGATCTGTATGCCGTTGGTCTGGGCGAGAAGATCGAGGCAATGGCCAAGGAGCTGTTTGCAGGCCCCGGCGCTGTGCGCAAGACCCTGCACAAGTATACGCTTGCCCGCTGATCGGCTGACGCAATAACATAAGCTATCTTCGCACCCGCGCTGCGCTTTGCTTTGCCGCAGCGTGGGTCTTTATAAAAGAAAAGAACTGCTGAACGAAATGTCAGCAGTTCTTTTTTTGCGTGTGCATATTTTTTGGGTTTACCCTTTTCTGCAGTCGTGCAGCTTTTCCTTTGGCAGGATGCCGGCCAAAAACTTCCACACCACTTCCATGCGGTCGTTCAGTAAGTAAGCTTTCTCTTTTTCTACGTAGAGGTACACCGCATTGTCCGTGCGGTAGGCGCAGTAAAAGCTGTCCCATGTGTGGCGGCTGGTGGGTTCGGGCTTGTCCTGCTGGCCGTACATCCACACAGCAATGCCGGTGTCGGCCAGCTCCACACGGTAGAAGGCACGCGGCAGGTGCATCTGTTTGATCTGCCGGGAAACGCTGCGAAAGAACGAGTAAAAGTAGCTCACCGGCAGGCCGATGCCCACAATGGCAAGCACAGCAGCCAGCAGCCCGGCACCCGGGCGCTTGCCCAGCTGCGAAAGGCAGACGGCGGCAAAAGCCAGCATGATGGCGGCAAAAACAGCGGGACGCAGCCATGCTTTGCGGTGATGGAATGCATCGAACACGGCAAAATCGCGGAAGCCCTGCTCACCCATGGTGGTGGAAACGGAGATGGTCTGGGACATAAAGTCGCCTCCTTTGTATTTACAGGCATCGTACCACAATTGCGCGGTTTAGGCAAGAGAAAAACATGCAAACCTTGCCAATCCGGCCCAAAGCGTGGTACAATAAATCGTTACCAAACGAAAGGAGGCGGCAGGCTTTGCAGCACCGCAAGCGGCAGATCACCCTCAAGCAGCGCATGGGCTTGTGTCTGGCAGCATTTTTTGCGGCCTTTGCCATGCAGCTCACGCTCAATGGCTACCAGTCCAGAGCAGTGCAGGCAGTACAGGACGCGCAGATGGGCTGCTTCAACGCCATCAGCCGCTTTCAGGGCGGTGTGGAAAGCTCTATTTCCGTGCTGGAGAACTACCGCTGGGAGAACAGCGAGCCGGAGGAGATCATTGACCGGCTGCAGTCGGCATCTTCCACCTGCAACGCATGGCTCTGGCGCATCGGTACCAGCCTGAACAGTCTGGAAAGCGTCAGCGATGAACAGCGGGTGCTCTACAGCGCAGTGGATACGGTCTATCAGACCTACACCGGCCTGCTGGATGAGCTGGAAAACGACCTGCTCAGCGGCAACGATGCCGCAGCTTCCCAGCTGTATTATGCAAAGGTGGTGCCCTGCGGCGATTACCTGAGCCAGTACACCCTGCAATTGCTGGAAACCGCCATTCAGGATTCCCAGACCACCTACACCACCATCTCGGCCCTGAACGAGCGCATCACCATGCTGCAGACGGTGGTGGTGGCGCTGTGCGTGGCGCTGGGCTGCGTTACCGGTTTGATGGTCATGCGTCTGCTCACGCCGGTGCAGCAGATGATCGCAGCCTCCCGCGCCATTGGCAAAAGTGAGTTCGACACCCCGGACATCCCGCTGCCCAAGCAGCCGGAGATCGCTCGGCTGGCCGAGTCCTTCAACATCATGAAGCACTCCATGGCCCAGCAGGTGACCACCCTGCAGGAGAAAAACGAGATCGAGCGGGAGCTGCACCGCCAGAAGACCGAAGCACTGGAGCTGCAGAACCGCATGGAGCGCAGCCGGCTACAGCAGCTGCGCAGCCAGATCGACCCGCACTTTCTGTTCAACACCCTGAATGTGATCCAGCAGACCGCCGGCACCGAGACGGCCTACCGTACGCAGGCGCTCATCATGGCGCTTTCGCACCTGCTGCGCTACAGCCTGATGAGCAACGATGAACAGGTGCCGCTCTCCCGTGAGGTGCGCATCGTGGATGAATATTACTCCATCTACCATGTCCGCTTTGGTGAGCGGGTGCGTATGGAGTGGCGCATTTCCGATTCGCTGGATCTTACCGAGACCATGGTGCCGTCCTTTATTTTACAGCCCATTGTGGAAAATGCCTTCAAGCACGGCATCTGCCCCAAAGAGGAGGGCGGTGTGGTGCGCATCCGCGTGAACCCTCTGCGGGAGAAGGGACTGCTGTGCATCCGCGTGGTGGATAACGGCGTGGGCATCCAGCTGGATCAATTACGACAGCTGCGCGGGGCGCTCAGCCAGCCCGGTGAGCGCTGGGAGCATATCGGCATTTATAATGTTGCGGCCCGCCTGCGTCTGCTGGATCGGAACAGCCGCTTTGTGATACGGTCCCATCCGGGACGCGGTACGGCGGTGGTGCTGTATCTGCCATTGGTGGAGAATGAGGAGGAGTTTGAGGAATGATTCGTCTGTTGATCGCGGATGATGAAGCACTGGAACGGGAAACGCTGGCGGACATCGTGGCCCGCCGCTTTGAGCACGAAGTGACCATCGAGACTGCCGAGAACGGCCGCAAGGCAGCGGATACGGCGGTGCTGTGGGGCGCAGACCTGATCCTGATGGACATTGAGATGCCCGGTATGAACGGTCTGGATGCAGCCCGCGCCGTGCTGGAACAGCGCCCGGAGTGCAAGGTGATCTTTGTTACGGCCTACAGTCTGTTCCAGTACGCCCACGAGGCCATGCATCTGGGTGCCTGCGATTATCTGCTCAAGCCGGTGAACCCGGACGAAGTGGAAGCTTCCATCCGCAAGGCCATCCGTCAGATCGAGGCGGGCCGCCGCCTTGCAGAGCTGGCTCCGGTGGAACCGGAGCCGGAAGCTGACCCGGAGAGCGATGCCGCCGAAGCAGGGGAGAACGACCGCAATGCACTGGTCATGGCCCATGTGCGCAAGTATATGGAGGATAACTATATGTTCGACCTCTCGCTGGACAGTGTGAGCGAGATCCTGCATATCAGCCCGGCGTATCTCTCGGCACAGTTCAAGAAGTATCAGAAGATGAACTTTCTGGACTGCCTGACCGAGCTGCGTATCAACGCTGCCAAGGAGCTGCTCACCGACCCGTTCCGTTCGGCAGCAGAGGTAGCTTCCATGGTGGGCTACGAGGATTCCAGCTATTTTGCCCGCACCTTTAAAAAACGCACCGGCATGACCCCCACCCAGTACCGCAGGGAAGCGGCCAAGGCTGCACGGGAGGCCCGACTGTGACCCGCCGCCAGATGCTGACCGCCCTGTTTGGCGCAGCCGTGCTGGCACTGCCGGTGGCGGGCTGCGGCCATCAGCCGGTGCAGGACGAGCAGGGGGCGGAACTGATCCTGCGCTATGCGGAGAACCAGCCGGAGGATTATCCTACTACGCAGGCGGCGCTGGCCTTTGCGGATCTTGTGGCCCAGCGCACCGATGGCCGCGTGAAAGTGCTGGTGTACAGCGGGGGAGAACTGGGCGCGGAGCAGAGCGTGATCCAGCAGATGCAGTTTGGCGGCATTGACTTCTCCCGCGTGTCCCTCAGCCAGCTGGCAGAGTACGAGCCGGCGCTGAGCGTATTGCAGCTGCCGTATCTTTACACCGATGCCGACCAGATGTGGCGCGTGCTGGATGGGACCATCGGCGACGAGTTCCTCTCCACGCTGGAGTCGCTGGAGCTGACGGGACTGTCATGGTTCGATGCCGGTGTGCGCAGCATCTACACCCGGCAGAAGGTGACAGGCCTTGCAGATCTGCAGGGCCTGACCATCCGCGTGCAGGAATCGGACATGATGAGCGAAATGATCACCGACCTCGGCGCAAAGCCGGTAAAGGTAGTGTACAGCAAGGTGTATGCCGCCCTGCACAACGGTGAGATCGATGGCGCAGAGAACAACTGGCCCAGCTACGAAGCCATGGGTCACTACGAGGTGGCACCTTACTTTTTAAAGGATGAGCATACCCGCGTGCCGGAGGTGCAGCTTGCAAGCCCTGCTGTGATGGAAAAGCTGGCCGCACTGGACGAGCGCTACCCGGAGATCATCCGCCTGTGTGCCCGGGAGAGCGCCAAGGTGGAGCGCAGGCTCTGGGCGCAGCAGGAGGCGGAATCGGAAAGTGATCTGCGTGCAGCAGGCATTGAGGTGACAGAGCTGGACGAAGAAGAAAAGGCAAGGTTCCGTGCTGCTGTGCAGCCGATGTATGATCGGTTTGCCCAGCAGGGCGAATTGATCGCCCGCATCCGGCAGGCATAAGCCCCACAGCAAAGCCCGGAAAAGATGGGCAAAGAAATCAGGAAAACAGAAAAAAGAACCGGCAAAGCGCTGTGTGCTCTGAACCCCAAAGGGAAGGGCATCCAGCGCTTTGCTTCTATCTGGAATACAGAAATGTATCCATCTGTTAGGCGAAGGTGCACAAACAAAAAGTAAAACACTTGGCATTTTTCACAAAAGAAATTCTGACATTCTTTCAAAAAGCAGGACATTTTTTGAAAGCCCTTGTTTCGTTTAAAAAAATTTGCTAAAGTGTGTACAGTAAATGAACGGTATGCGGGTCCTGTGCAGACCGGGCCGTTCGGGAGATTTAAGGAGGACGATTTATTATGAAAAAGATCACTCGTCGCAGCTTTCTGGCAGCAGCCGGTGTTTCTGCCGCTGCTCTGGCTCTGACCGCATGTGGTGGCTCCAGCAATTCTGCTGCTTCCACCTCTACCGCAGCTTCTTCCACCGCAGCTTCTGCTGCTGGTGATGCTACTGCTGCTGCAAACGATCCCAAGGTGACTCTGGTCTACGCCGAGGTCAACCCGCTGGATACCATCGTTGGCCAGACCGCTACCCACTTCAAGGAGAAGGTCGAGGAGCTGACCGGCGGCTCCGTCGTCATCGATGTGCAGGCTTCCGGCGTTCTGGGTTCTGAGAACGACGTTCTGGACGCAATCCTGGGCGGTTCTACCTCCATCGATATGAGCCGTATCTCCGCTTTCGCACTGACCAGCTATGGCTGCAACAAGTCCAAGCTGCTGTCCATCCCCTTCACCTTCGAGAACCGCGCACACTTCTGGAACTTCGCCAACAGCGATCTGGCACCTGAGTTCCTGAACGAGCCTCAGGAGCTGGGTCTGCCCGTTCGTGGTGTCTTCTACGGCGAAGAGGGCTTCCGTCACTTCTTCACGGTCAACCCTGTTTCCGGCATTGATGATTTCAAGGGCCTGAAGCTGCGCGTGTCCAACGACCCCGTTATGAACGGCATGGTCGAGAGTCTGGGCGCTAACCCCACCGTCGTTTCCTTCGGTGAGCTGTACAGCGCACTGCAGACCGGCGTTGTGGATGGTGCTGAGCAGCCCATCGCAAACTACAAGTCCAATGCATTCCCCGAGGTTGCCAACAACCTGATCCTGGACGGCCACACTCTGGGCGCTGTTCAGGCTGTTATCACCGATAATGCATGGGGCAAGCTGACCGAGAACCAGCAGGCTGCCATCATGGAGGCCGGTGCTGATACGCAGGCCTTCAACGCAGAGCTGTCCGAGACCGCTGAGAACAAGGTTCTGGATGAGCTGAAGAGCTCCGGCTGCAATGTCGTGGATGTTCCCGATAAGGCACCTTGGCAGGAAGCTTGCCAGAAGGTCATCAGCGAGAACACCTCCGATCAGGCTGAGCTGTATCAGCAGCTGCTGGACATGAAGGCATAATTGAAAAAGCCTTTCCTGTTCTGAGATAGTATATAGCCCGGCGGGGGACTACGGGATACGCCCGCAGACCTGCCGGGCTTTTTATATGGAGGAATTCATATGCCGAAAATCTTTACCACTTTGGATAAGATCAAGCCGGTGTACGACATCACCTACAAAGTGGTCCTGTTTATCTGCAAGCTGCTGCTGATCGCAGATATCCTCATCACTACCATGTCGGTCATCGGTCGTTACGTCTCGTTCATCCCGGACCCGGCATGGTCGGAAGAGGTTGTGCTGACCTGTATGAGCTACATGGCCGTGCTGAGTGCTGCTCTGGCCATCCGCCGCGGTGCCCATATCCGCATGACTGCGTTTGACGTGTATCTGCCCAAAATCGCCGTCAAGGTGCTGGATATTCTGGCCGATCTTGCCGTGTGCATTCTGGGTGTCATCATGATGGTGGTCGGCTGGAACTATGCCACCACTCTGGGCGGCCGCGGCTTCTACGTGTCCATGCCCTGGCTGAGCCGCTTCTGGATGTACTTCCCGGTGCCGCTGGCCGGTGTTGCCATGATCATCTTCGAGATCGAGGCACTGTACAACCACATCAAGAGCATTTTTGTAAAGGAGGAAGTGTAATATGACAGTTCAGACACTGGCAATCATTGTCCTTCTTGTCAGCTTCTTTGTAATGATCTTCCTGCGTTTCCCCATTGCATACGCCGTTGGTCTTTCCAGCGTGCTGTGCATGATGGTGCAGGGTCAGGCACTGACCGATGTCTGCCGTCTGATGGTCAAGGGCATCTCTTCCTTCAGCCTGATGGCCGTGCCGTTCTTCATCACCATGGGCGTACTCATGGGCTCCGGCGGCATTTCTGAAAAGCTGATCGCTCTGGCTGATGCCTGCGTGGGCTGGATGCGCGGCGGCATGGCAATGGTCAACATCGTTGCTTCCTACTTCTTCGGCGGTATTTCCGGTTCTGCATCTGCAGATACCGCTTCCATCGGCTCCATCATGATCCCCATGATGGTCGATCAGGGCTACGATGCCGACTTCTCCACTGCTGTTACCATCACCTCCTCCTGCGAGGGTCTGCTGGTTCCTCCGAGCCACAACATGGTCATTTATGCCACCACTGCCGGCGGCATCTCGGTCGGCAGCCTGTTCCTGGCAGGTTATCTGCCCGGTGCTCTGCTGGCCATCGTCCTGATGATCGGTTCCTACATCATCTCGGTCAAGGAGAATTACCCCAAGGGCTCTCCGTTCAGCATCAAGGGCTTCGTTAAGCAGCTGGGCACTTCCATCTGGGCACTGGCCGCTGTTATTATCGTTGTGTTCGGCGTTGTTGGCGGTGTGTTCACCGCTACCGAGTCTGCAGCTATTGCAGTTATCTACTCTCTGTTCGTGTCGGTGTTCGTCTACAAGGGTCTGGACTGGAAGGGTGTCTGGCATGCACTGGATGAGTGCGTGAACACTCTGTCCATCGTGCTGATCCTGATCGCCACCTCTGCAGTCTTCGGCAACTGCCTGACCATGCTGCATGTGCCGGATCTGGCTGCAAATGCCATCACCAGCGTCACCGATAACCCCTACATCATCGCTCTGCTGATCGACCTGATCATCTTGGTTCTGGGCTGCATCATGGATATGGCTCCCATCATCCTGATCGCTACTCCCATCCTGCTGCCCATCGCAACCTCCATCGGCATCGATCCCATCCAGTTCGGTATCATCGTGGTTCTGAACTGCGGCATTGGCCTGCTGACTCCTCCTGTCGGCGCTGTGCTGTTCATCGGCTCTGCCGTTGCAAAGCGCCCGATGGAAAAGGTCGTCAAGGCGACCCTGCCGTTCTACCTGTGCATGTTCGTTGCACTGCTGCTGCTGACCTTCATCCCCGACATCAGCCTGGCGATCCCCAAGCTGCTGGGCGGCTACGTCAGCCCCATCACCAACCCGCTGGGTCCTGTGTTCATCCACTGATGGCCTGACGGCGTAAGGTAAAACCGTTAAAGTCCTCTGCATGAAAGTGCAGGGGACTTTTTGTATGCTAAAAACTTTATTTTTCCTCTTGCATTCTGTCGGAATCGTGCTATAATAGTAAGGCAATCGTTTCCAAGGCCGCTCGACGGGGTAGCCGATATTGAAGGTTGTGATGGGCACATACATTTATAATATGGCCCCAATAAGTCAGAACCAGAAATGAGGTGAAAAGAATGAAACAGGGTATCCATCCGAACTACGTTGACTGCACCATCACCTGCGCATGCGGCAACGTCATCAAGACTCGTTCCACCAAGCCTGAGATCCACGTCGAAGTTTGCTCCAAGTGCCATCCTTTCTACACTGGCAAGCAGAAGCTGGTTGACACCGGCGGACGTGTTGAGCGCTTCAACAAGCGTTTCGGCCGTAAGTAATTATGGTTTTCTGAGCACCGTTTCCTTTGGGAGACGGTGCTTTTTTTGCTGCCTTTTTGGCATATGAAAGGGCGGCCTTAATCATTCTTAAGAATTCTTTTTGCATCCCGCCACAGGATTGTCTTAATTTTTACACATTTTCAGTCTAAAATATACCAGCATTGAACTAGATGAAAAAGGAGCGTTTGCTGTGATCGAAGTATCGCATCTGAGCAAAAAGTATGGCACGCACCCTGCCATTGAAGATTTGTCCTTTACGGTGGGCGACGGCCAGATCTTCGGCCTGCTCGGCCCCAACGGCGCGGGCAAGTCCACGATCATGAATATCCTCACCGGCTACCTTGCCCCCACCTCCGGTGAAGTGAAGGTGGCGGGCTTCAGCCTGCCGGAGCAGGCCCGGCAGGCCAAGGCCTGTGTGGGCTATCTGCCCGAGCAGCCGCCGCTCTACCCGGAAATGACGGTGCAGGAATATCTGGATTTTGCTGCAGAGCTGAAAGGCATCAAAAAGAAGGCCGACCGCAAAGAACAGGTGCGCAAAGCTGCCCGCCGCACCGGGCTGGAAGAGGTGCTGCCCCGGCTCATCCGCAGTCTGTCCAAGGGCTACCGCCAGCGCGTGGGCATTGCGCAGGCGCTGCTGGGCGCGCCGCAGCTCATCATTCTGGACGAGCCTACCGTAGGCCTTGACCCTGCACAGGTCATCGAGATCCGCAGACTCATTCAGGAACTGGGCAAGACCCATACGGTCATTTTGTCCAGCCACATCCTCAGCGAGGTGCAGGCGGTGTGCAGTCAGGTACTGATCCTGTCCAAGGGGCATTTGGTGGCGGTGGGTGCGCCGGAACAGCTGGCCGAAAAGCTGAACCCCGGCAGCCGTCTGCGCGCTACCGCTCTGGGCGGGGGGAAGACCGTGCTGAAAACAGTCGGCTCCATTCCGGGCATCCGCAAGGTGGAGATCGAATCCGAGGCCGACGGACAGGTGACCTTTACCGCAGAAAGTGCCGATGCTTCTGACCGCCGCGCCGAGGTGTCCCGCGCCCTTTCGCAGGCCGGATGCACGGTGCTGGCGCTGGCAGCGGAAAACAGGACGCTGGAGGAAGTGTTCCTTGCACTGACCGAAAACGAGTCTGAAACACCATCGGATGAAGGGGAGGAGAAAACGGAATGACCGCCATTTTAAAACGCGAAATCCGCAGCAGCTTTCATGGCATGATCGGCTACGTGCTCACCGCCTTTATGCTGGCGGCAACGGCCATCTATTTTGTTGCCCTGAATCTGGGCTACGGCCTGACGGATTTTGGCTATTACACGCTTTACCGCACCACGTTTGTGCTGCTTTTGTATATCCCGGTGCTCACCATGCGCTCCTTTGCAGAGGAACGCCGCACCCGCACCGATCAGCTGCTGCTTACCAGCCCGGTGTCTGTGTGGGAGATCGTGCTGGGCAAATTCTTTGCCCTGTGCGTCATCTTTGCACTGCCGTGCCTTGCCGATGCGGTCATGATCCTTGTACTGGCCGCACTGGGTGCCACCGGCACGGCCACGCTGGCAAACTTGGCCGCTCTGCTGTGCTATTATCTCATGGGCTGCGCCGCCATTGCCATTGGCGTGTTTCTTTCCAGCCTGACCGAGAATCAGATCATTGCTGCGGTGGCAGGTGTTGCCGCACTGCTGCTGGCCTACATGATGCCCAGCCTGCGCAGCATGTTCACCGCAGGCAGCGCAGTGGCGCTGGCCCTGTTCACCGCCATTGCGGCAGTGCTCAGTGTGGTGGCAGGCCTGCGTACCCGCAGCTTTACGCTGGGCTGCCTGACCTTTGCGGGCTGCTGTGTGGTGCTGACGGCACTGTTCCTGCTGCAGAGCAGCTGGCTGACCGAAGCGTTCAGCGCGGTGCTCAGCGGGCTGTGCCTGTTCACGCCGTTTGAAGAGTTTGTCAACAACAGCTTTTCCATCCCGACGCTGGTGTACTACCTGACCGTGACCATGCTGTTTTTGTTCTTCACGGCGCAGGGGCTGGAAAAGCGCCGCTGGAACTGAGGGGAGGGGAACAACATGAAAAATTTCAAATTTTCTTCCTCCGCAAACGGCAAGGTGTTCCGCAATGGGCTGTACTCCACGGCCATTCTGGCAGCAGCCATCGTGTTGGCCGTGCTGATCAATCTGCTGGTGGGGGCCATCCCGAAAAAATACACCGAGTTCGACCTCTCTGCCGCCAAAATGTACACGCTGGGCGACAGCTCCAGGCAGCTGATGCAGAGCCTGGATCAGGACGTGACCGTTTATTATCTCTGTGAGACCGGCAGCGAGGATGCCATTATCACCAAGCTGCTGGATCACTACGCCGACGAGAGCGGTCACTTCCACTGGGAGCAGAAGGACCCGGCGCTTTACCCGACCTTTGCAGCGCAGTACGGCGCAGAGAATGCATCCACCGGCAGTCTGATCGTGGTCAGCGGTGAGAACAGCGAAGTGCTGAACGCCGCCGAACTTTACGAGTACGATTACTCCGATTACTACACCACCGGCGCTGCCAACGTGACCTTTGGCGGCGAAAAGCAGATCAGCTCTGCCATCTACAAGCTGACTGCCGCAGCAGAAAGTCATGCCTACTACACCACCAACCACGGTGAGCAGGCGCTTACCTCCTCGCTGACCGAGGCGCTCAAGGCGCAGAATATCAATGCCCAGCCGCTGAATCTGCTCACCGGCACCATTCCGGAGGACTGTGATCTGCTCATCATCAGCGACCCCGCTTCGGATTTTGCAGCTGACGGCCTTGTGGATGAGATCGCGCAGCTGCAGGCCTATCTGGAAAACGGCGGCAAGGTGCTGCTGACCACCAGCGGCTACACCGAAACGCCCGATCTGGATGCAGTGATGGCACAGTTCGGCCTTGCGCGTGAGCCGGGCCTTGTGGTGGAGGGCGATGCGGGCCACGCGCTGTACGGCTACCCGTACTCGCTGTTCCCGGACTACGCGGCCGCCGACGAAAGCACCGCGCTGGACGGCGTGAATCAGAGCACCCATGTGATGCTCTCGGTGGCACAGGGCATCACCATTACCGAGACAGACGATGTGACGGCGGAACCGCTGCTGCATACCACCGAGGATGCCTACAGCAAGCAGGACTTTGATGCCAGCTCTTCTTCCGCAAAGGAAGCCGGCGATACCGACGGCCCGTTCTCGCTGGCCGTATGGGCGCGCAATGAATCAACCGGTGCCGAGGTGATCTGGATCGGCTGCCCCAACATGGACAACGAGCAGGTGTACCAGTCCATCCCGGGCAACCTGACCTTCCTGCAGGGCTGTGCCGCTTCGCTGGTAGGGCAGAGCCTGCTCATCGACACCAAAGCACTGGAAGCTGCACCCATCACGGTCCCGGCTTCCGCATCCATGACGCTGGGCATGGTGTTCGTATTCGTGCTGCCCGCAGCAGTGCTCATTGCAGGTGCTGTGGAGGTGCTGCTGCGCCGCCGCAGGTAAGGGGGCACTGCCATGAAAACAAAACAGCGCACCCTTGCGGTGCTTCTGGTGCTGGTGCTTGTGCTGGGCGGGCTGCTGTGGTTTGTCAGCCGCAGCAATGCCGCAGAAGAGGCTGCTTCCAGCGCCGCCGCAGAGGGCAGCATCCTGCTTTCTTCCTTTGCGGCGGGCGATGTGACCAGCATCCGGTATGCCTATGGCGGCGAAACGCTTACCCTAAATTACGATTCCGGAAGCTGGACGCTGGCGGATGACCCGGACTATCATCTGGATGCATCTGCCTGCAATACCATGGTCACAGCGCTGGCATCCCTGAACGCCAAACGTCAGCTCACGGCTCAGCCCGGCGAGGACTACGGCCTTGCCGATCCGGCTGTTACGGTCACGGTGACGGCGGCAGGCGAGACGAATACCTTTGCCTTTGGCACCGAGAATCCGGTCACAGGAGATCTGTACGTGCAGAAGGCAGGGGACGATGCCGTGTACACCGTTTCTGGCAACAAGGCGGCCTGCTTTGAGCTGACCAAAGCAGACCTTTTTGGCGCGTTCAACCCGGCGGGACTGACAGCCTCCGCGCTGGAAAGTGTTTCCATTACGACGGGCAGCGGCACCCTTGCACTGAATGCAGTCTCTGAGCCTGCGGAAGCGGAGAGCGATTCCTCGGAAAGTGCGGCCGATTCCACCACCTATCAGACCGTGTGGCGGCTGGCCGATGAACCCTCTGCCGATCTGGACGACAGCAAGTTGCAGAGCATCCTCTCTGCTCTGGCAGGCTATGTGACCGCACAAATCGCGGATGCCGACCCTTCGGCCTATGGCTTTGATGCACCGCTTGCAACGGTGCGGGCTGCCTCTGCCGATGGGACCGTGACCCTCCACTACGCCGAAAATGCAGACGGCTGCTGGATGATGGTGGAGGGGGACAGTTCCGTCTATGCGGTTGACCTTGACACTGTGCAGGCCCTTCTGATAACGGCCGCTGCCTTAAAAGCGGAATAAAAACCTTTGTGCGCCGTATGCGGAAAGCCCGCTGCGGCGCATGTTTTTTTGTTGCGGCGTGTAAAGCTTCGGCAAACATTGGCAGAGTGATTGACATTTCAGCAAAGATTGATTAAGATAGACGAGACAGGGCAGAATAACTGCGCAATATAAGAGCCTGCTTTTGCAGGTTCTCCGGTCGTCATGGATGTTGTGCGGGGCTGGGTCGCCCTGGTACGAGGGATGGGGCATGGCCCTGTCTTTTTTCGTATCTGAGTTACAAGGAGGATAAAGTAAAAAATGGACAACTCGGTGATCGTTTCACTGCGGGATATCGTAGTGGAATTTGACGGTCAGCGCATTCTGGATGGGCTGAACCTCGACATCCATGACAAAGAGTTCGTAACGCTGCTGGGTCCTTCCGGCTGCGGCAAAACCACCACCCTGCGTCTGATTGCAGGTTTTCTGGAACCCAATTCCGGCAAAGTGCTGCTGAAAGGTGAGGACATTACCGGCGTGCCGCCCTATAAGCGCCCGGTGAACACCGTTTTTCAGAAATACGCACTGTTCCCGCACCTGAACGTGTTCGAGAACGTGGCCTTCGGTCTGCGGCTCAAAAAGATGGACGAAGAGACCATCCGCCGCAAGGTGCGCAACATGCTGGAAGTTGTTGGCCTGAAAGGCTTCGAGCGCCGCAGCATCAGCCAGATGTCCGGCGGCCAGCAGCAGCGCGTGGCCATCGCCCGCAGTCTGGTGAACGAGCCGGAGATCCTTCTGCTGGACGAACCCCTTGGCGCACTGGACCTCAAGCTGCGCAAGGAGATGCAGCTGGAGCTGAAGCGCCTGCAGCGCGAAATGAACATTACCTTTATTTATGTTACCCACGATCAGGAGGAAGCCCTTACCATGTCCGATACCGTCGTGGTCATGAACAGCGGCAAGGTGCAGCAGATCGGCACGCCGGAGGATATTTACAATGAGCCGAAGAATGCCTTTGTTGCAGACTTCATTGGCGATTCCAACATCGTGGACGGCGTGATGCACCGGGATTTTCTGGTGTCCTTCTCCGGCGTGGACTTCCCCTGTGTGGATCGCGGCTTTGCCCGCGAGCAGAGCGTGCAGGTAGTGGTGCGTCCCGAGGATATCGAGGTGGTCTCTCCTGTGGAAGGCCAGCTTGTCGGCGTTGTGAACGATGTCATCTTCAAGGGTGTCCACTTTGAGATGCATGTGGAGTGCGAGGGCCGCGAATGGCTGATCCATTCCACCCGCGCCTGCACCCCCGGTGAGACCATTGGTATGCGCATCGGCCCCAACGAGATCCACATTATGGCGCGTTCAGAGGGGTGAGCCGCAATGATGAAGATTTACGATAAAAAGCTGGCCTATCCGTACTTTGTATGGATGACGCTGTTCACAGTGGTGCCTTTGATCATCGTGGTGTACTATGCATTTACGGATGCAAACGGAGCTTTCACGCTGGATAACCTCACCTCCATCAGCGGCTACGGCTCGGTGTTTGCCCGCAGCCTGCTGCTGGCCCTCATTGCCACGGTCATTTGTCTGGTCATTGCGTTCCCGGTGGGCTATTTTCTTTCCCGCCTGCGGGTGAACAAGCAGCACATCATGCTCATGCTGGTCATGCTGCCCATGTGGATGAACTTCCTGCTGCGCACCTACGCATGGATGGGCCTGCTCAGCATCAACGGCCCGGTGAACGCTGTTCTGGGCGTGTTCGGCCTTGGCCCCTTCAATATACTCAACACCTCCGGTGCGGTGGTGCTGGGCATGGTGTATAACTATGTGCCCTATATGATCCTGCCGCTGTACACCAGCATGACCAAGATCGACCAGAGCCTGGTGGAAGCTGCGCAGGATCTGGGCGCTTCCACCACCAAGACCCTTCTCCGGGTGCTCATTCCCATGAGCGTGCCCGGCATCAGCACCGGCATCACCATGGTGTTCGTCCCGGCGGTGTCCACCTTTGTTATCAGCCGTATGCTGGGCGGCGGCTCCAACCTGCTCATTGGCGATCTGATCGAGATGCAGTTCCTTGGCAACAGCTACAACCTGAACGTGGGTTCTGCCATGAGCCTTGTGCTGATGATCATTGTGCTGCTGTGCATGAGCTTCACCTCCAGCTTTGATGAAGATGAAATGGAGGGCGTGTCCTGATGAAAACGAAACATCTGCGCCTGATGCAGCGCGTCTATATCGTGCTGTTTTTCTGCTTCATGTACCTGCCCATTGCATACATGATCGTATTCAGCTTCAACCAGTCCAAGGGCTATTCGCTCTTCACCGGCTTTACCCTCAAGTGGTACTCCAGCCTGTTGCATAACTCCTCCATCCTGCATGCGCTGCTGGTCTCGCTGGAAGTGGCTCTGATCTCTGCGGTCATTGCTACTGTGCTGGGTACAGCGGCAAGTCTGGGCATTGCGTCCATGGGCCGCGGGAGCCGCCTTGTCGTCACCAACATCACCTATATCCCGGTGGTCAACCCGGAGATCATCACCGGCATCTCGCTCATGCTGCTGTTTGTGGCCTACCAGCGCTTTGCCGGGGGTGTCTCCTGGCTGCCGGATACCATCATGGGCTTCCCGACGCTGCTCATTGCGCATATCGCGTTCAATGTGCCGTATGTCATCTTCAACGTCACGCCCAAGCTCAAGCAATTGGATATCAAGCTGTATGAGGCAGCACTCGACCTTGGCTGCGACCCCAAGCAGGCCTTCTTCAAGGTCATCCTGCCGGAGATCAGCCCGGCCATCCTGTCGGCATTCCTCATCTGCCTGACCTATTCCATCGACGACTTCATGATCTCCTATTTCAACTGCGGCACGGTGGAAACGCTGCCCATCGCCATCTACTCCATGACCCGTAAAAAGGTCAGCCCGGAGATCTATGCGCTGTCCACCATCATGTTCGTGGTCATTCTGTGCATCATTCTGATCTCCAACGCAATGGAGAGCCGCAGCTACCGCCGCGACCAGAAGGCGCTGAGAGGGGAGGGCGTGTGATGAAACGTTTTGCTGTGTTGCTGCTGGCGCTGGCAATGACGGTCTGCTGTGCAATGCCCGCCTTTGCCGCCGGCACCATCGAAGTCACCGAGGATGTCTCGGTGTCGGACGATTACGACTGGACCCGCTTCAAGGGCCAGAACGTGGCCATCAATGTCTATAACTGGGGCGAGTACATCTCCAACGGCTCGGACGACAGCGTGGACGTGGTGGCGGCCTTTGAAAAGCTTACCGGCATCAAGGTGAACTACACCACCTTCGACTCCAACGAGTCCATGTACGCAAAGCTCAAGTCCGGCGCAGCCAACTACGATGTGGTCATTCCGTCGGATTACATGGTGGCAAAAATGATCGCCGAGGGGATGCTCAAGCCTCTGAACTACGACAATATCCCGAACTTCAAAAAGATCGATCAGGAATACGTGGATCCGGATTACGATCCGCAGAATGCCTACACCGTGCCCTACATGCTCTGCACCACCGGCATCATTTATAACACCACCATGGTGGACAAAGCGCCCACCAGCTGGGCCGACCTGTGGGACGAGCAGTACGCAGGCAATATCCTGATGTTCAACAACAGCCGCGATGCCTACGCCATTGCTGCTTTTAAGAGCGGCCACGATATCAACCCGCAGTCCACCGAAGAGGTGGATGAGGTGGTGGAAGAGCTGAAGGCTCAGAAACCGCTGGTGCAGGCCTACGTCATGGACGAGATCTTTGATAAGATGATCGGCGGCGAGGCAGCCGTCGGTGTGTACTACTCTGGCGATGCCATCACCATGATCGACGATAATCCCGACCTTGCATGGGTGTTCCCGGAGGAAGGCAGCGTGCTTTCCGTGGACTGCATGACCATTCCTGCTGCCAGTGAACATCAGGAAGCTGCGGAAATGTTCATCAACTTCATGTGTGAGACGGACATCGGCAAGGCAAACGCCGAGTACATCGGCTACACCACCCCCATGCAGGATGTGTGGGAGGTGCTGGACGAGGATCTGAAGGAGAGCGAGATCGCTTATCCGTCCGAAGAGAAAGCCGCCAAGGAAAAGGTGTTCACTGCCCTGAGCGACGATGTGAACAGCGAGCTGGACGTGAAGTGGAGCGAAATGAAGAGCTACGACGAGGGTGGCAGCAGTCTGCTGTTCCTTGCGCTGCTGGCAGCCATGGTAGCGCTGGCCTGCTTCAACATCTGGCGCAAGGTCCGCAGGCGCAACCGCAATCAGTATTAAACGCAAAGGAGGCTGCTGCACAGAACAACGTGCAGTGGTCTCTTTTTATAGAAAGGAAAAACCATGGAACAGTTCTTTTACACCGAGACCATGACAGTCATGAACGCAGATGCCGACTTCCGCAGCCTGCTCAAACCCAGCGCCCTGCTGCGCTATGTGGAGCAGATTTCGACAGACCACGCCCGCGCCTTTGGTATGGATGACCAGTTCTTCAAAGAACGCGGTGTGACCTTTCTGGTGGGCAAGCAGGCCCTGAAATTTGACCGCGTGCCGCAGCGTGCCGAAACGTTGACCCTTACCTCCCGGGCGCAGGTCAGCAAACACGGTTCGGTCAAACGCATCACCACCCTGACCGATGCCGAGGGCAAAGAGGTGGCTATGGTGGACTGCCGCTGGATCGTGGCAAGCCTTGCCGAGGGCCGTATCCTGCGGGAGCCGGGCTGGACGGTGGAGAATTTCTGGAACGATACGGTGGAGGGCGAGCTGCCTTTGCAGCTGCACAAGTGCAAGGATGGTCTGACCAGCGCAGGGGAGTGGACGGCGCATTATTCCCAGTGCGATCTGAACGGCCATTTGAACAACGCATTCTATCTGGACCTTGTCTGCGATGCGCTGCCGCTGGAAGTGATGCGCAAAGGCCCCGTGACCTTTGCTTCTATCAACTACCACCGCGAGATCCCGATGGGAGAAACGGCAGAGGTGTTTTATGCCCCTTCGGCGGATGGCTGGTATGTGGTCGGAAAGCACAACGGCCAGACCAGCTTTGAGTGCTATCTGGAGGTGGGAAAGACAAACGTGTAAATCGTTGATTTCTCACGAGAACCGCTGCGCCGCTTTTAGCTGAAAATAAGCGAGCAATGCAAAAAAAGCGTCACCCGTGCAGAAAAAACGGCGCATTTTGAGAATTGCATCCTCTGAGGAACAGGGAGTACTCTTTTATTAGAAGGATCTTCTGATTGTCCAAAGGAGGATAAAACAAATGAAAAAACATCTCCGAGTCCTTGCGGCCGTTCTGGTACTGTGCTTCAGTCTGCTGTGCCCGGCGGCATCTGCCGCCAGTGTATAGACTGCGGCCTGCAAGCCGTCCGCTGCAGCCGTTCAGACCATTTCTGCCGGCAAAAAGACGGAGCAGATGGTCTGGGTCCCAACGCACAGCGGCAAAAAATATCACAGCAAGTCTACCTGCAGCAATATGAAAGACCCGGAAAAGGTTACATTATCGAAAGCAAAAGCGGAAGGCTTCACTGCTTGCAAAAAGTGCTATTAAGAAAATAAAGAATGATCTGCAAAGCCCTTGCCGGAAATTTTCTGGCAGGGGTTTTATATGTGTCCACAAAAAGTTAACAAAAGAAATTACAGAAAAATTACAAAACCCTATTGCAAAATGGTTTCAAAAGAGTTACAATATGGTTACAGCAAGGGCACAAGCCCTGCTGAGTGTGAAATCTTTTTCTTCTTGTTTTTTGGGGATATCGGGCACAGGTTCTCCTCCTCCGGCTGTTCTCCTTCACAGTCGTGATCCATGTGCCGCACAGGCGGTATCCCGCTTCGTGTGCAAAAAAGCTCGTCCGTTCTGGACGAGCTTTTTTGCATCCATAAATCACGCAAAAACCGGCTTCTCATGCGGGAAAGTATGACCTTACGCCATTTTGGTGGGCAATTTGCCTGTTTTTCTGCAAAGGACATTTACAAAGTTTGGCGCGGCGGGGGTTTGTATTCCGGCTGGCTTTGTGGTACAGTATATACAATCAATTTATAGGTTGCAAACATGAATCCGATTGATGTTGATGCGTTAAGAGAAAAGGAGTTTGAACATGGCTTATTTCTATAAAGAACCTTCCCGCACTTTCGGTGAATATCTGCTGATCCCCGGCTATTCCTCTGCAGAGAATATCCCCACGGCTGTCAGCCTCAAGACCCCGCTGGTCAAGTACCGCAAGGGCGAGGAGGAATGCCCCCTGCAGATGAATATTCCCATGATCAGCGCTATCATGCAGGCGGTCTCTGGCGATAAGCTGGCCATTGCACTGGCCCGTCAGGGCGGCGTGTCCTTCATCTACGGCTCTCAGAGCATTGAGAACGAGGCTGCCATGGTGCGCCGCGTCAAGAGCTTCAAGGCTGGTTATGTCGTGTCCGATTCCAATCTGGCCCCCACTGCCACCCTGCACGATGTGCTGGAGCTGAAGGCACGCACCGGCCACTCCACCATTGCCATCACTGCCGATGGCACTCCGAGCGGCAAGCTGCTGGGCATTGTTGCATCTCGTGACTACCGCATCAACCACACCCCGGATGATGCCCCTGTCACCACCTTCATGACCCCGCTTGAAAAGCTGGTCACTGCACCGGAGAACACCTCCCTGCACGACTGCAACAACATCATCTGGGATAACAAGATCAACACCCTGCCTCTGGTGGATGCCGAGGGCAACCTGAAGTATATGGTGTTCCGCAAGGACTACGACTCCCACAAGAAGAACGCCAACGAACTGCTGGATAAGAACAAGAGCTATGTGGTGGGCGCAGGCATCAACACCCGCGATTACGCTGAGCGCGTGCCCGCACTGGTGGATGCCGGTGTGGATGTGCTGTGCATCGACTCTTCCGAGGGTTACTCCGAGTGGCAGAGCCGCACTATCGGCTGGATCCGTGAGCACTACGGCGATACCGTCAAGGTGGGCGCAGGCAACGTTGTGGATGCCGAGGGCTTCCGCTTCCTGGCCGAGGCTGGTGCAGACTTCGTGAAGATCGGCATTGGCGGCGGTTCTATCTGCATCACCCGCGAGACCAAGGGCATTGGCCGTGGTCAGGCTACCGCTGTCATCGAGGTGGCAAAGGCCCGCGATGAGTACTATAAGGAGACCGGCATCTACGTGCCCATCTGCTCCGACGGCGGCATCGTCCACGATTACCACATCACGCTGGCACTGGCCATGGGTGCGGATTTTGTGATGCTGGGCCGCTACTTTGCCCGCTTTGACGAAAGCCCCACGAATAAGGTGCGCATCAACGGCCAGTATATGAAGGAGTACTGGGGCGAAGGCTCCAACCGTGCCCGCAACTGGCAGCGCTACGATCTGGGCGGTTCCAGCAAGTTGAGCTTTGAGGAAGGCGTGGACAGCTACGTGCCCTATGCCGGCCCTCTGGCTGACGGTGTGCAGACCACTCTGTACAAGGTCAAGAGCACCATGTGCAACTGCGGCGCTCTGTCCATCCCGGAGCTGCAGCAAAAAGCAAAGCTGACCGTGGTTTCCTCTACCTCCATCGTTGAGGGCGGCAGCCACGACGTTGTGCTGAAGAATGCTACCCCCAATATCATCAACGGTTAACACGTTTGTTCTGAAAGCCGCCCGTGCTGTTTGTGTATGGGCGGCTTTTTCTTACCGGAAATTGACCGGGATTTTCCAAAAATGCTTGCACCGCTCTGCGTTTGGTGATATCATGATAGAAACGCACTGTCAAGACAGGCAGGCGCGCAAACCTTCCCACAGGTCAGAACGGCAGGGGACAGCAAGGAGCCTTTGCCGGGTGTAAAGAAGAGAGGATACTATTCATGGACGAAATCAAGGTTGTGCCTTATATTCCAGATGAGGACTACGACAACCCCGCAATGGTCGTGGATTTTTATGAATTTACAATGGCAAACTGCCTGTTCCTGCACGGATTCAAGGACACCACGCTGGTGTTTGATATGTTCTTCCGCAAGAACCCGGATAATCAGGGTTACTCCATCAGCGCCGGCCAGCGCAAGCTGACCCGTTTTCTGCTGAATTATCATTTCAATGCACAGGATATCTGGTGGCTGCGCACCAAGGGCATGAGTGAGGAATTCTGCGAGTATCTGCGCACCTATCAGTGGAAGGGCGACATGTACGCTCTGCCCGAGGGCACGGTGGCATACCCGCATGTGCAGATGGTGCGCATCGAGTGCGACCTCGTGGGCGCAATTCTGATCGAGACCTACCTGCTGCAGACCATGAACTTCCACAGTCTGATCGCCACCAAGGCTACCCGCGTCACCGGCCTGAACACCCACACGCCCCGCAGCGTGATGGAATTCGGCACCCGCCGTGCGCAGGGCGAAAGCGCTGGCAACGATGGTGCATATGCTGCTGTTCTGGGCGGCTGCGTGGGCACTGCCAACTGTTTGGCCGAGATGAAGTTCGGCGCGGAGGTCAAGGCTGTGGGCACCGTAGCGCACAGCTTCATCGAGTTCTTCCCCACGGAGTTTGATGCCTTCAAGGCCTTTGCCGATACCTACCCGGATTCGGTCAGTCTGCTGCTGGACACCTATAATATCATGGAGAGCGGTCTGCCCAACCTCATTAAACTGGACGATTACCTCATCGAAAAATACCCCAACGACCCGAACCGCCGCGTCAAGAGCGCCCGTATCGACTCCGGCGACCTGGCCCGCGGCTCCAAGCGCCTGCGCAAGGCACTGGATGCGGCCGGTAAGCCTTACATCAAGCTGGTGGCTTCCAATGGTCTGGACGAAAAGAAGATCGCCAACATGGAGCTGTATGAGCACGCTCATTTTGACTCCTACGGCGTGGGCGAAAACCTGATTACCTCTGCTTCCGACCCCGTGTTCGGCGGTGTGTACAAGCTGGTGGCGGTCAAGCAGCCGGATGGCAGCTACACTCCCAAGATGAAGTGCTCGGATTCCGCCAGCAAGGCCATCATTCCGGGCAAGAAGATGCCGTGGCGCCTCTACGATGAAAATGGTCAGGCCCAGTGTGACCTGATCGCCATGGATGATGAAGTCATCGAGGCGGGCAAGCCCGTCACGATGGTCAATCTGGACTCCGATGCCATCGAGCGCACCGTCACCATTACCCCCACCAAGGTCAAAAAGCTGCTGGTGCCGCATGTGCTGAATGGTCAGTTGGCCATTGAGCTGCCTTCGATCGCAGAGAAGAAGGCCTACATTGCAAAGCAGCTCACCGAGGAGACCTGGGAGAGCGAACTGCGTCTGGAGTGCCCGCATAAGCACTATGTGAACATGACCCCGGCTGTGGCCGAGTGCCGTTCCAAGATGTATGCAGAGCTGCACGGCGGCAAGGTGTAAAATAAGCAAAATAAAAAGCCCCTCAAGCGTAAGCTTGGGGGGTCTTTTTATGCCGCCGACGGGGGTCGAACCCGTACTCTGTCTCCAGAAAGGGATTTTAAGTCCCTCGTGTCTGCCAATTTCACCACAGCGGCATACAACGCTAATAATAATACAATAGAATGGCTTCTTTGTCAAGAAAAAGCACGGAGCCCGTCTCTTCATCCTCCATTCACGATTCATTTGTAAAAAGTGCTTTTTCTTTCCGTAGTTTCATGGTATAATAACCTTCAGATACGGTTTTCCGGGCCGTAGCCGCGTGCTTTGGCAGCGCGGCAGAAGAGGGCAGAGCGGGCAGCGTACCGCTCTGCTGGGGCAGTGCCCGCAAGATAGGGCGGGCGGGAAATACAAAAAGAGAGGCGAATCGAGATGTTGGATATGATCAAGTGCAGCACCGGCGGCGCATACTATGCCCGCGGTGAATGGGTGCCTGCAGACGGCGAAGCAAGCGCCGCACTGGCAGCAAAGGGCTTTGACGCCGCAGCCATCGAGAACGCAAAGACCGGCACCATGGCCTACAGCATTCTGCAGGCCCACAACACCAGCGGCGATGCCGAAAACCTGAAGATCAAGTTCGATGCCATGGCCAGCCATGACATCACCTTTGTGGGCATCATCCAGACGGCCCGTGCGTCCGGTCTGGAGAAATTCCCCATTCCGTATGTGCTCACCAACTGCCACAACAGCCTTTGCGCCGTGGGCGGCACCATCAATGAGGACGACCACCGCTTCGGCCTGTCCGCCGCAAAAAAATACGGCGGCATTTTTGTGCCCCCGCATCTGGCGGTCATCCACCAGTACATGCGCGAAAAGTTTGCGGGCTGCGGCAAGATGATCCTTGGCTCGGACTCCCACACCCGCTACGGTGCTCTGGGCACCATGGCCATTGGTGAGGGCGGCGGCGAGCTGGCAAAGCAGCTGCTGGGCCGCACCTACGATGTGGCCCGTCCGGGTGTTGTTGCAATTTATCTCACCGGCTCTCTGCCTGCAGGCTGCGGCCCGCACGATGTGGCCATTGCGCTGGTGGGCAAGCTGTTCAAGAGCGGCTATGTCAAAAACAAGGTGATGGAGTTTGTCGGCCCCGGCGTTGCGTCTCTGCGTCAGGATACCCGCAACGCCATCGATGCCATGACCACCGAGACCACCTGCCTGTCCTCCATCTGGGAAACCGACGAAACGACGCAGAAATTCCTTGCGGTGCATGGCCGTGCCGCCGACTATAAGAAGCTGGCTCCGGCCGACCTTGCTTATTACGACGGTGTGGTAGAGGTAGACCTTTCTGCCATCCGCCCCATGATCGCACTGCCCATGCATCCCTCCAATGCATTTACCATTGAAGAGCTGAACGCAAACCTTGAGGATATTCTCCATGCCTGCGAGCAGGATGTGCAGAAGCTGATCGGCCGTAAGGATGTCAGCCTTGACCTGTGCAGCAAGATCGAGAACGGTAAACTGCGTGTGGATCAGGGCGTAATCGCAGGCTGCGCAGGCGGTCTGTACGACAGCATTTATGAAGCTGCCTCCATCCTCAAGGGCCACACCGGCGGCTGCGGTGACTACGCCCTGAGCGTGTATCCCGGCAGCCAGCCCATCATGATGGAACTGGTGCGCACCGGAGTCATCCACGACCTGATGGCCAGCGGTGCCACCGTCCGCACTGCGTTCTGCGGCCCCTGCTTCGGCGCAGGCGACGTGCCCGCCAACGGCGCGCTGTCTATCCGCCATACCACCCGCAACTTCCCCAGCCGCGAAGGCTCCAAGCCCGGCAACGGCCAGCTTTCCGGTGTGGCACTGATGGATGCCCGCAGCATTGCGGCCACCACGGCCAACGGCGGCATTCTGACCCCGGCTACCGATATCGACTATGATCCCACCGTGCCGGAGTATCAGTACGATCCTTCCAGCTACGATACCCGCGTGTATCAGGGCTTTGGCAAGGGCGATTACGATGCCCTGCTCAAGCTTGGCCCCAACATCAAGGACTGGCCCGAAATTGCACCGCTGGGCGATAACCTGCTGCTGAAGGTGGCATCTTACATCACCGACCCTGTCACCACCACCGATGAGCTGATCCCCTCCGGTGAGACTTCGTCTTACCGTTCCAATCCTCTGGGCTTGGCCGAGTTCACCCTCAGCCGCAAGGACCCGGAGTATGTGGGCCGTGCCAAGGCCGTGCAGGCCGAAGAAAAGGCCCGCCGTGCAGGCGAGGGCAGCGCCGAGGTGCTGGCCCAGCTGCACAAGGTGCCCGGTTGCGAAAACCTGACTTGGAACGATGTGCAGATCGCATCCACCATCTTTGCCGTCAAGCCCGGCGATGGTTCTGCCCGTGAGCAGGCGGCCAGCTGCCAGCGTGTGCTGGGGGCCGGTGCCAACATCGTTACCGAGTACGCCACCAAGCGCTACCGCTCCAACCTCATCAACTGGGGCATGCTGCCGCTGCAGCTGGTGGGCGCAACGCCCTTCGGTCTGGGCGATTATGTGTTCATCCCCAACGTCCGCGAGGCCCTCAAGGGCGACCTGCAGAACATCAAGGCCTATGTGCTGGGCGACACCGCAAAAGAGTTCAGCCTGTACATGGCTCCGCTGACCGCCGACGAGCGCAAGATCCTGGCCGACGGCTGCCTGATCAATTTCTATAAGCACTGATATGATAGAAGGCTTCCTCTTTGGGGGAAGCCTTTCTCTGGCTTTTTTGGGAGGTTCATTTTCCATGCCCGGCGATCTTCACAACCATTCCACCTGTTCCGATGGCTCTGTGCCCATCCACCGCCTGCCGCTCATGGCGGCGCGTGCGGGGCTGGACACCATGGCCATTTCTGACCACGACACCCTGCTCAGCGTAAACTACTGCTATGAGCACCCTGTGCAGGACGGCGTGCGCCTGCTTCCGGCCACTGAGCTGACCGGCTATGACCATGAGCATAAGCATCGCGTGCACCTGCTGTGCTACTTCCCGGATCCGGAAAGCCGGGAACTGAAGGAGCACTGCGACATTCTGCGACAGCGCCGCAACGAGTGCGGCCTGCAAAGCGCAAAGGAGATCGAAGCGCTGTACCCGCAGTTCCGCACGGAACAGGCGCTGGAATACGCAAAGGACAGCGGTGTGCTGTTCAAAAGCGGCATTATGGAAGCGCTGCACCAGCTGGGGCTGTGCGATGCTGTGTACGGCAAGCTGTACAGTTATCTCTTTGGCTGGGAGCCGCGCGGCGTGGTGCTGCATCAGGTAAAATATCCCTCGGTGCAGGAAGTGATCGCCACGGCGAAAGCTGCCGGTGCGGTGCTGGTATTTGCACACCCGACCGTTTACAAGAGCATGCCGCTGGTGCGTCAGCTTGCCAAAGAGGGCGTCATCGACGGCATTGAGGTGGAGCACCCCCGCAACAGCCCGGAGGACAGGGCCGAGTGTGCTGCTCTGTGTGAGCAGTATGGGCTGATTCATACCGGCGGTACGGACTTCCACGGTGCAAACCATAAGGTGCCGCACCCGGTGGGTACCTGTACCACGGCAGACGATCAGGTGGCCCGCATTCTGGAGCTGGCCCACAAGCGCCGCGGTATTGATGTGTGACCCGGTCACATTGACATTCCGGCACGCTGCTCTATAATAGAAGCAGACGATCTTCGTCGGGATTTCTGTCAAAAAGAGAGGATTTTGAACTATGAGCAAGGAATTCAGCTTTCCGAACAGCGGCACCTGTTCCAAGCAGACCAACTTTGTGCTGAACGATGACCACACCATTGCGTCCATGGAGGTCATTGGCGGCTGCAACGGCAACCTGAAGGGCATCTGCCGTCTGGTCAAGGGCATGAAGGCCGAAGATGTGATCGACCGCATGGAGGGCACGCTCTGCGGTTTCCGCAATACCAGCTGCCCGGATCAGATCGCCAAGAACCTGAAAAAGGCTCTGGCCGAAATGGACTGAAAAAATCAAACAGCGAAGGGGGAGATGCCTGCGGGTATCTCCTTTTTGTTTTCCCATCCCGACAGAAAGAGATGTTTTTTTTCTGTGCTTCGGGGCTATACTTCTTGTGAAAACGAATTTCATCAGCAAGGAGCGGGCAAATGAGTATTTGGGAAAAACTTGGCTTTGGCGGGTACAAGGGCTTTTCGCACGAGTCGGATCAGCTGCTGCGCAGTGCGGTGGAGCTTGCCGGGAACCTTGGCTGCGAAAAAGCCGATACCGGCCACCTGCTGCTGGCGATCCTGCAGCAGGATCACGGGGCGGCAGCACGGTTTCTGGAGGGCAAGCAGATCCGGGAACCAGAGGTGCGCCGTCAGCTGGCCGAGAGCCGCCGCGCACCGGCTTTGCATCTGGATCGCTACGCTCTTGCGCCGGACCTCAAGCGCACCATGGATTACGCCATCATCGGGGCACAGAACGCGCACCTGAACCGGGCCGAGCCGGAACATCTGCTCTGCGCCATGCTGGAGGATGACGGCTGCACAGCAGGCATCCTGCTGGCATCCATGGGCGTGCAGCTCACAGATGCCGTGCGGGAGTGCCGCCAGCTGTCCGGGCAGTTCGTACTGCCGTATCAGATGCGGACCACGGTCAGTGCGCCGCGCGGCAGCCGCGCCAGTGATAAGTACTGCCGGGATCTGACCCGCCGTGCTGCGGAACGGGAACTGGACCCGGTGTTCTGCCGGGAAGCAGAGCTGGACCGCATGGTGGAGATCTTATGCCGCCGTCAGAAGAACAACCCCTGTCTTGTGGGGGAGCCGGGCGTGGGCAAGACCGCCCTTGCCGAAGGACTGGCCCAGCGCATTGCCACGGATCGTGTGCCCCGTGCGCTCAAGGGCCGCCGTCTGCTGGCACTGGATATGGCCAGCCTTGTGGCGGGCACCAAATACCGCGGTGACTTTGAGGAGCGGTTCAAGAACCTGCTGGAAGAGCTGGTGCGGGACGGCAGCTCCATCCTGTTCGTAGACGAGTTCCACACCATCGTGGGTGCCGGTGCAGCGGAGGGTGCCATCGATGCTGCCAGCATCTTAAAACCGGTGCTGGCCCGGGGTGAGATACAAATTATCGGCGCTACCACTACCGAAGAGTTCCGCACCCACATCCAGAAGGATGCCGCACTGGAACGCCGTTTCGGCAAGGTGCAGGTAGAGGAGCCTACGCCTGCGCAGGCGCTGGATATCCTCAACGGGCTTGCGCCGCGCTATGAGCACTACCACAATGTCTGCCTTCCGCCGGAAGCGCTGCAGGCTGCGGTGGAGCTTTCGGTGCGGTATCTGCCGGGGCGCTTTCTGCCGGATAAGGCCATCGACCTTGTGGACGAAGCCTGTGCGGCGGCACGCATCCGGGCCGAGCAGGCAAAGCAGTCAAAGCCCACGCTGATGCCGGACGATATCGCCCATGTGGTGGCGCAGGCCAGCGGTGTGCCAGTGGAGCGGGTAGGTGAGCAGGAGCGGGAACGACTGGACAAGCTGGAAGAACGTCTCAACGCCGAGATCGTGGGCCAGAGCCGGGCTGTGGCTGCGGTGGCAGGTGCCATCCGGCGCAGCCGCACCGGTCTTGGCGAGCCGGGCCGGCCCATGGGTGCCATGTTGTTTCTTGGCCCCACGGGAGTGGGCAAAACGGCTCTTGCCCGGGCGCTGGCGGTCAGCTGGTTCGGCAGCGAAAAGGCCCTGCTCAAATTTGATATGTCGGAGTATCAGGAGCAGCACACCGCTGCCCGGCTGCTGGGTGCGCCGCCGGGCTATCTGGGCCATGACGAGGGCGGACAGCTGACCGAAGCAGTGCGCCGCCGCCCTTACAGTGTGGTGCTGTTTGACGAGATCGAAAAGGCACACCCGGACATTCAGAACATCCTTTTGCAGATACTGGAAGATGGCCAGCTGACCGATGCCATGGGCCGCAAGGCGGATTTCCGCAACACCATCGTACTGCTCACCTCAAACCTCGGCGCACGTTTTTTGGCGGGTCAGAGCACGCCGCTGGGCTTTGCAGCGGGCAGCGAAGCCGTGTTTGAAAAGCAGTCTGCGCAGGCCATTGAGGAGGCAAAAAAGTGGTTCCGGCCGGAGCTGGCAGGCCGTCTGGACGAGATGATCGTATTCCGTCCGCTGGCCGACGACAGCCTGTGCGCCATTGCCGAAAAAATGCTGTGCCAGCTGGAGCAGCGTGCCGCCCGCAGCGGCTACCAGCTGCATCACACACCGCGGGTAGGGCAGGCGCTGGCAGCAAAGGCCCGCTCTGCCTACGGGGCCAGAGAACTGCGCCGCGCAGTGGACAGGGCAGTGGAGCAGGCACTTGCGGATCAGATCGCATCCGGCACGGCCTGCGTGGGCCAGCACTGGACAGCGGACTGCTCGGCGGATGGTGCTATCGTCCTGCGGGAGGACGAAACCGCAACACTGTAAAACATCTGAAGTTCAAAAGGACCGCCCTGAGTTACAAGACCCGGGGCGGTATTTTTTTGTCTGCAGGGGGGAGCGGAGCCATCCGCTCCTTTTTTGTGCGTACGGGGCAGGGACATTGTGAGATTGGCTCTTGCATCCTTTTGGTTTTCTGTTATCATAGAAGCAACAGAATTGCAGGAGGAAGTCCATGCGCACATTATTTCTTTTGAACCCAACTGCCGGTAAGGCCGATTGCACCCGTACGCTGCCGCAGCAGATCAATGCTGCCGCCGCGCGTGCAGGGCTTGCGCCGGAAGAATATACCATTCAGGTCACAAATCACGCCGGTCATGCCCGGGAGCTGGCCAATGCCGCTGCGCAGCAGGCCCGGCAGAGCGGGGAAGAACTGCGGGTCTTCACTGCCGGCGGCGACGGTACCTTCAACGAAGCGCTCACCGGGATCTATGGCTATGCAAATGCAGCCGTGGGCTGTCTGCCCTTTGGCAGCGGCAACGATTTTCTGCGCACCTTTGGTACAAAGGAAGAGTTTCTGGATCTGGATGCCCAGCTGGCCGGTGGGTCGGTGAGCATCGATCTGATGCAGACCAGCCTTGGCCTTTCGGCCACCATCTGCGCTGCCGGTCTGGATGCGCAGGTTGCCTACGGCATCCCGAAGTTCCGGCGCATCCCGCTGTGCGGCGGCGAGATGGCCTATGTGCTTTCCATTGTGGAACAGCTGTGCGGACACATCGGCCGCAGGGTGGAGTACACCATCGATGGTGAAACGCTGGATGTGGACTGCCTGATGTGTGCCATCTGCAATGGCCGCACCTATGGCGGCGGCTTCTGTGCAGCGCCGGAAGCACAGCCCGACGATGGCTGGCTGGATGTATATATCATCCGCAAGGTGAGCCGCGTGACCATTGCAAAGCTGCTGGGAATGTATAAGAGCGGCAAGCACTTCCAGAACGGTCAGCTCGTCAGGGCTGCAGAGCCGTATTTCATTTACCGCCGCGCAAAGCAGGTGAGCCTGCGCGCTGCGGATGGCCGCGGGCCAATCGTTGCCACGGCAGACGGCGAATGCGCACCCAAGGAGCAGATCACTGTACAGGTACAGCCGCTGGCAGGGCGCATCCTTCTGCCAAAGCCTGCTTTTGAGCGCTTTGCAGCGCAGAGGACGGCACAGAGTGCAGACCGAACATGAAAAACCAGAAGAAGAGACAGCTTTTTTGCCCAAGAGAAAGCTGTCTCTTTTTCGCTGTACGGCTGATTTTTTCATCTGTCATAAATTCTTAACAAAAAGAAGCAAAAAAGGTCTTGATTTTTTGGGTCAAGATGAGTACAATACACTTAGCACTCAGAGAAATGGAGTGCTAAAGAGCTGAAGAGCCGACACGAGGCCCTTTGGACACAGCAAAGTTTTAAATTATATTTTTACTATAGGAGGGCAAGAACTATGAAGATCATTCCTCTTGCAGACCGTGTTGTCATTAAGGCTGTTGAGGTTGAGGAGACCACCAAGGGCGGTCTGATCCTGACCGGCAGTGCTAAGGAAAAGCCCCAGGTGGCTGAGGTCATCGCTGTCGGCCCCGGCGGCGTTGTGGACGGCAAGGAAGTCAAGATGACTGTGAAGGTCGGCGACAAGGTCCTCACCAGCAAGTACTCCGGTACCGAGGTCAAGGTGGACGGCGAAGAGTGCACCATCGTCCGTCAGGGCGATATCCTGGCAGTCGTTGAGGACTGAGCAGTTTCCCCTCTGATATTTGAAAATTGAGCTTTAAAGGAGCGATTTGATTATGGCTAAGCAGATCAAGCAGGGCGAGGATGCCCGCAAGGCACTGTGTGCCGGTATCGATACCCTGGCAAACACCGTTAAGATCACCCTGGGCCCCAAGGGCCGCAATGTGGTGCTGGGCAAAAAGTTCGGTGCACCGGTCATCACCAACGATGGCGTGACCATTGCAAAGGAGATCGAGCTGAAGGACGAGTTCGAGAACATGGGCGCACAGCTGGTGCGTGAAGTCGCTACCAAGACCAACGACGCAGCAGGCGATGGCACCACCACCGCAACCGTTCTGGCACAGGCCATGGTCACCGAGGGCATGAAGAATGTCACCGCCGGTGCAAACCCCATGGATATCCGCCGCGGCATGAGCAAGGCTGTTGCCAAGGCTGTTGAGACCATCAAGGCTCACAGCCAGAAGGTGAAGGACAGCAACGATATCGCCCGCGTCGGCACTATTTCTGCAGGCGACCCCGAGATCGGCCGTCTGATCGCCGAGGCTATGGAGAAGGTCACCTCCGATGGCGTTATCACCATTGAGGAGAATAAGACTACCGCTGAGACCTACAACGAGATCGTGGAAGGCATGCAGTTCGACCGCGGCTACCTCACCCCGTATATGGTCACCGATACTGACAAGATGGTGGCTGATTTGGACAACGCCGCTATCCTGATCACCGATAAGAAGATCAGCGTGATTCAGGATCTGGTTCCCCTGCTGGAGCAGGTCATGCAGAATGGTATGAAGCTGCTGATCGTGGCTGAGGATATCGAGGGCGAGGCTCTGTCCACTCTGATCGTCAACCGCCTGCGCGGCACCCTGAACGTCTGCGCTGTCAAGGCTCCCGGCTTTGGCGACCGCCGCAAGGAAATGCTGCAGGATATCGCAACCCTGACCGGCGGCACCGTGATCTCCTCCGATCTGGGCTATGAGCTGAAGGATGCTACCGTCCAGATGCTGGGCCATGCCCGTCAGGTGAAGGTCTCCAAGGAGAACACCACCATCGTTGGCGGCGCAGGCGATAAGGATGCCATCGCAGCCCGCATCGCTCAGATCCGCAGCCAGATCGAGGCCGCTACCAGCGATTTCGACCGTGAAAAGCTGCAGGAGCGTCTGGCAAAGCTGGCTGGCGGCGTGGCCGTCATCAAGGTCGGCGCTGCTACCGAAGTTGAGATGAAGGACAAGAAGCTGCGCATCGAGGATGCTCTGAACGCAACCAAGGCTGCTGTTCAGGAAGGCGTTGTTGCCGGCGGCGGC
This sequence comes from Faecalibacterium faecis, assembly GCF_040096475.1. Taxonomy (NCBI): domain Bacteria; kingdom Bacillati; phylum Bacillota; class Clostridia; order Eubacteriales; family Oscillospiraceae; genus Faecalibacterium; species Faecalibacterium faecis. Next base: position 67,549 of record NZ_JBBMEP010000009.1, read on the forward strand.
ACTGCTCCTATCAATGCGATCCCCGCTGTGCGCGAGCTGTGCGACACGCTGGAAGGCGACGAGCGCACCGGTGCCAAGATCGTTCTGAAGGCTCTGGAAGCTCCTCTGCGCCAGATCGCTAAGAATGCCGGTCTGGAAGGCAGTGTCATCATCGACAAGATCATCTCTGCCAACAAGCCCAACTACGGCTTTGATGCTCAGAACGAGGTCTTTGTGGACGATATGATCGCTGCTGGCATCGTTGACCCCACCAAGGTCACCCGTTCCGCTCTGGAGAACGCAGCCTCCGTCGCTGAGATGGTGCTGACCACCGAAAGCCTGGTCGCTGATCTGCCGGAACCCCCTGCTGCACCCGCTGCTGCAGGCGGTGACATGGGCGGCATGTACTAAGCCAAAACCGCCGCTCCCAAGAATCCCAATTTATAAAAAGAACGCAGGCAGAACTTTTCGCAAAGGCGAAGGCTCTGCCTGCTTTTTTGCACCCCTGCCGCACTTTTCTCTTCGCCGCAAATGTGCTACAATAGCCTTAGCATAAGGAAAAGGGGAACGCGCATGGCCAGAAACAGGCAGAACCTGAACATCATCTACATCTCGGACCGAATGCGGGAGACGCTGCGGCCCATAGCGTCCTGTGCGCTCACGGCGGTGGTGGCCCCCATGGGCTACGGTAAAACGACGGCGGTGCGCTGGTTCTTGGCAGAGCAGGCCAAGGCGGGGGCCGTGGTGCTGCAAGCCAGCATCTACTCGGATAACCGCTCCATCTTCTGGAAAAGCGTGCAGAAGGCCTTTGCCGCCGCCGGGCTGACGGTGCTGGAGGGCTACGACTGCCCCGCTGACGCCAGCGGCGCGGCTTTGCTGCTAGAGGACCTGTGTGCCGCGCTGGGCGGCAAAACGCCCTACTATCTTTTTCTGGACGATTTCCACCTGCTGGGGGACGAGCGGGTGGCGCAGTTTTTGTGTCGGCTGGCCTACCGCCTGCCCGAGAACGTCCACCTTATCGTGGCCAGCCGCAACCGCTTTCTGCCCGGGGAGCAGGTGGTGCGGCTGGGGCGGCGGCTCCACCGCATCGAGGCCGACGGCCTTCGCCTGAACCGGGAGGAGCTGCTGGCCTACACCCACCGCTGCGGCGTGGAGATCACCGCCGCCCAGGCCGAGAGCCTGCTGCGCTCCTGCGAGGGGTGGTTCTCCGCCGTCTACCTGAACCTCCATGCCCTGGCCGAGCGGGGGAGCCTGCTGCAGCCGGGGCCGGACATCTACGCCATGTTCACCGCCGCCATGCTGGAGTCCCTGCCCGAGAAGACCCGGGGCTTCCTCGCTGTGATGGGGCTGGCCGATGAGTTCACGGTGGAGATGGCCCGGGCTGTCACCGCCCTGCCCGACGCGGAGGAGGTGCTGCGGGCTCTCACCCAGCAAAACGCCTTTGTCACCCGCCTGCCGGACGGGGTGAGCTTCCGCTTCCACCACATGATGAAAGAGTGCGCCGAGCGGCTCTTTGCCCAGCTGCCCGCCGCCCGGCAAACGGAGGTCTGGCAGCGGTATGGCCGCTGGTATGCCCAAAAAGCCCAGTACCTCCACGCTTTGCAGGCCTTTGAGCACTGCGGCGACCGCGACGCAGCCCTTGCCGTCATCGAGGCGGACGCAGGGGATCTGCTTGCCTCCCTCAGCCCCGCCGAGCTGCTGCAGCGGCTGGACCGCTGCCCGGTGGAAGCGCTGCAGCGCCACCCGCTGGCCATTCTGGTGCTGATGCGCCGGATGTTCACCTGGCAGCAGATCCCCAAAATGATGGAGCTGAAAGCCCTGCTGGAAGCCGCCGTGGCCCAACACCCCGAGTGGCCCGCCGCCGAGCGGGGCAACCTGCTGGGGGAGTGCGACCTCATCCAGAGCTTCTTGTTCTACAACGACATCACCCAGATGAGCTGCCTCCACCGCAGCGCCAGCCGCCAGATGAGCCGCCCCGCCGTCACCCTGCGCAACAGCGGCAGCTGGACCTTCGGCTCCCCCTCGGTGCTGATGATGTACTACCGCGCCCCCGGAGAGCTGGGCAAAGAACTGGCCGAAATGTACGAGTGTATGCCCCATTACTATAAAATCACCAACGGCCACGGCCGGGGGGCCGAGCTTTTGATGGACGCGGAGGCCGCCTACCTGCAGGGGGCGTGGGAGAAAGCCGCTGTGCTGCTGGAGCGGGCCCGGGCCGACGCCGCCGGGCAGGAAAACATGACCCTCTGCTGCGACTTTTTGGCCCTGCGGCTGGCCCTGTGCGGCAAGGGAAAAGAGGGGTACGATTTTGCCGCCAAGCGCGCCGCCCTGCTGCAAAAGCACGACGGGGTGCAGGTGCATCTGCTGGAGAGCATCGCCGCTTATTTCTACGCTTTGCAGGGCAGGCCGGAGCAGGCCCCGGAGCTGTTCCGGGAGCACAAGCTGGGCGAGGTGAGTTTCTTTGGGCCCTGCCGCCCCATGATGTCCCTCATCGAGCAGCAGGTCTGGCTGGCGCAGGGGGAGTACGTGAAGGTGATCGCCCACAGCGAGGGCCTGCTGCGCCGGTGCGAGGCCATGCACTACGGTCTGGTGGGCCTGCAGGCCCGCATCCAGCTGGCGGCGGCGCAGCTGCGCTTTGGCCAGCGGGCCGAGGCCCGGGCCGCGCTGGCAGCGGCTTTGCTGGACGCTGTGCAGGACGATTTCTGGGTGCTCTTTGTGGAGCAGTATCCCGCTCTGGCCCCCCTGCTGGAAGGGGAGGACTGGGCCGCCTGCGAGCCGCGTCTGGGGCCCTTCGTGGCCCGCATCCTGCCCGCAGGCCGGGCCTTTGCCGCCCGGCTGGGCCTGCCCGCCCCCGCGCCGGAGCTGCCCCTGACCGACCGCGACCGGGAGCTGGCCCGTCTGGTGGCCGGGCGGTGCACCAACAAGGAGATCGCCGCCGCCCTCTACCTCTCCGAGGGCACGGTGAAGCAGTACATCAACCAGCTGTACGCAAAGCTGGATATGGGCGGCGACCCCCGCACCCGCCGCGCCCGCTTGGCCGAGTGGTACCAGAAAAACGCCCCCGGAATTAACCAAAAACTAACCCCGGGTTAATAGCAAAAACCAAAGCTCCACGGTATCCTAAAAGTGAACCGTGGAGCTTTTTTCCTGCAATAAAATTGGTAGAAAAAAGGAGGCTTTTGCAATGAAGCGAAGATGGAAGAAATTCCTCGCCGGGGTGCTTTCCGCAGCCCTCGCGCTGAACCTTGCGGCCCCGCTGGCACTGGCGGACGGTGTAGCTTGCAGGGTGACAAAGGTGTTTGTGTATCCGGATCATGTCGGCCGGGTCAATAGTGTGAATGTGAACTGCATTCAGGGTGAGGTATCCTATAACCAGGGCGTTTTGACCTTTGACGGAGACGTGACGCTGACCACAGTTGGGCCTGCGGATACGGGGACGATCTCGCTGGTCGAAGCCCTTGGCGAAAAAAATCTGAGGCTGGTGGCAAATGGCAAGGTGACGGGCAGGACGAAAGGCAACGGCATTGAGAAAGCAAAAGAGATCGCCGGGGGAGAATACGATCTCACCTATGCCGATCTGGGGAAATATTCGGTTACTAAGCCGATAGGAATTTTGGGCGGAGACACAGGAACAACGATTACAGCCGGGACCGAAATCACGCTGAAAGATTTTCATACGGGCATCGGCGGAGGAAACGTCCAGATCGATGGCACCGTGAACATCACAGGAGCACAGTTCCAGGGAGCAACCTACGGCATCGCCAATTCCACTACCGTGAACCCGGGCAGCGAGCTGGAGATCCATGCGGATCGGTACATCGGGAAGGATTGTCTTCTGACATACAACGGCGGCCATCTGCTTATGATTGTGGCGGAAAACGGCGACGGCAATAACATCGTCCAGGGGAGACTGAGCATCGGAAACGTAAGCAGGTTCTGGTATCGCACCGACGAGAATGGAGCGTATACGGAAATCAACGTGAAGGAAAATTATGAGAACTTTACGGCTGCCATAGGACAGAACCAAGACTATCTGGAACTGACGGATGTGGACCCGGACCAGCAGGAAAGCGAAACCTACGCCCTTTTGGTAGCAGGCACGCAGGTCACAAAGAGCAACCAGAACGACGTGCTGGAGGATGGCGGGTCTGTGAAGTTTGACCCGACGACCAACACGCTGACCCTGAACGATGCCGATCTCACGCTGGATGGGGCCGCGGGCGGTTACTGCTGCATCGATTCCCAATTGGCGGAAGAGCTGACCATTACCGGCACAGCCACCCTTTCCAACGCCGATGGAATCCTTACGGAAGGCCCGCTGACGCTGGATAACGCAACCCTCACCCTTACGGGCAATATCAATGAGGATGTTGGTGATGACGCGATCCGGGCAGGCCGCTCTGACGAGGACATCACCATCCAAAACAGCACTGTGACCATTGCAGGCACGAACGCGGAGGGCAACTTCTTCCAATATGGCATTCGGTGCGGCAAGCTCACCGTGGCAAACAGCACGCTGAACGTGAAAGTCGGCGGCTCGGCCATCGTGGCAGACGAGTTGAAGGCTTCCGGCGCAGGCACCGTCATCACGGCAGAAACGGATGCATCGGAGGAACAGGAGTATTATGCCCTCGAACTGGACGAGCTGACCCTGAGGGACGGCCTTGATCTGGTGGAAGGCAAAATGAACGAGAGCAAGAAGGCGAAGATCGCCCAGCCGGAGCAGGCCCCCACGGACTTTAAGGTCTACTGGGTCGTCCATCCGGGGGACGAACCGGTGAATGGAGGAATGCAGTTCCCCGGTGCAATCACCGGCAGCGAGGAGGAAGCCCGCCTCTTTGAGGGCTGGTTCCTCGAAGACGGCACCCGCTTGGAGGATAGCCCCTACTACATGGGCCCGGGCGCGAACCATGTGGGCAACCTCGACCGGGACGTGACCTTCTATGGCCATTGGCGCACCGCCGAGAGCGGCGAGGGCAGCCCAGACGGCGGAGACGGCTTCGGCACCCTTCTGGCGGGCGTCGCAGTCGTGGGCGTGGCGGGCGTCGTGGCCTATCAGGTGGGCACGGAGCTCATCCTTGACCAGCTCCTGCCTGCAGGAGTGGCCGTGCCCCATACCCGCGCCGAGCTGGCAATGCTCCTCTGGAACACCGCAGGCCGCCCGGCCCCGGCCACTCTGCCCGCCTTTGCGGACGTAGCCGACCCGGAGCTGGCCCAAGCCGCCCAGTGGGCCATCGAGCAGGGCTACCTGAAAGCCCGCGCCGACGGCAGCTTTAAGCCGGACAAGGGCGTTGCCAAGTGGCGCGTCATCCGCGGCTACCGGGCAGTGACCGAACCATGACCGTGCAGGTAAAATAGCCCCACAGCACAAGGCCCCGCAGACTTTGAAAAAGGTCTGCGGGGCCGCTGTTTGTTTATGCGTGGCGTGCAGGGAAAGTTTGAGAAGGCGTACGGCAAACCTGTTCCGCGCATTACATCTCATGTGCTGCGACACACCTTCTGCACCAATGTCCAGCAGGCCGGGCTGGATGTAAAAAGCCTGCAATACCTGATGAGGAACTCCAATGCCAGTGTGACGCTGGATGTCTACACGCACAGCAGCTTTGAATCGGTTGAAAGAGCCTTTGAACAGATCGCCGGCAACCTGTGATTTTCGACGTATGAAGCGGAATTGCTTACTCAATAAGTACCTTATGGAGACGGGATCTCTTCGGAGACTCCGTCTCTTTTTGTATAGAAACCACAGATGCAGCCCACTCTATCAAAAAGGGGTGAGCAGATGTCCGGCAAACGGGTATTGGCGTTGTATGCAGCTGTTCTGCTGGGGTTTGCGGTAGTTTTGTGCCGCCTGTATTTTCTGGCAGAGAACCATACCTATGCTGCCCGGGCCGAAGCGCAGAGCACGGTCCGGCTCTCGCTGCCTGCCCGGCGGGGCAGCTTTTACGATCACAGCGGCCTGCTTCTCACCGGGCTGGAAACGCGGTATCTTGCCCTCTGCTTCCCGGGCGAAAACAACTACACACGCCTGTATGCATTTACGGACAGTGCCGGGCAGGCACTTTTGTACCGGAACCGCAACCGCTCCGCACCGTTTCTGCTGGAAGTGGACCGCGACCTTTCCGGGCGCGGCATACGCTGCTTTGCAACGGCACGGCGCTGCGCAGAAGTTCCGCTGTGCCAGCATCTGATCGGCTATCTGGATGCAGAAGGCCGCGGCACTGCCGGGCTGGAAAAGGCGCTGGACAGCCAGCTGGCCGGGACAAAGGAGCATGACACGCTGGTGTGCGCGGTCACAGCACAAGGACGACTGCGGGCCGGGAAAACACCGCAGCTCACCCGGCAGGACAGCAGTGCGGTGGGCGTGCAGCTGACGATCTCCCGCCCGGTGCAGCGTGCCGCCGAAGCGGTGGCCGCAGACACCATGACCAGCGGCTGCATTCTGGTTCTGGACACGGCCACTGCTGCGGTTCGCGCCAGCGTCAGCGTACCGGGCTATGACCCGGATGACCTTGCCGCAAGTCTGGATGCACCGGACAGTCCGTTCCTGAACCGCGCACTGGAAAGCTATGCTGTGGGTTCAGTGTTCAAGCCGGTGCTGGCTGCGGCAGCGCTGGAGCAGGGCATCCTGCCGGAGTACGAATGCACCGGTGCGGTGGTGGTGGATGGACAGATCTTCCGCTGCGCAGGCGGTGTTCCGCACGGAACGGTGGACCTGACTGCGGCTCTGGAAAAAAGCTGCAACGGCTATTTTATCCGGCTGGGGCAGCAGCTGGGGGCAGAGACGCTTTTGCAGATGTCCCGGCAGCTTGGCTTCGGGCAGGAGGTGCCGGTGGCAGGTGCGCTGCACGCCGATGCCGGAAAGCTGCCGTCTGCCGGGGAGCTTGCCCAAAGCGGCCAGCTGGCAAATTTCAGCTTTGGGCAGGGCGGTCTGCTGGCATCACCGGTACAGATCGCCGCCATGATGAACACCATTGCTTCCGGCGGGGTGTACCGCACGCCTTTCTTCGTGTGTGGCTCGGTGGATGAAACTGACGGTACGCCGCTGGAAACGCTTGCACATCCGCAGTCAAGGCGGGTGATGAGTACGGAAAATGCAGCGCTCCTGCGTAAAATGCTGCAGCAGGTGGTGGAAGAGGGCACCGCACAGGATGCTGCCTGGCTGGAAGAAGGGGCTGGCGGCAAGACCGGTACCGCGCAGACCGGGCAGTTCACACCGGATGGCACGGAACGCAAAAACTTGTGGTTCGCAGGGTTTTACCCGGCGCAGCAGCCGCGCTACACCATTGTGGTGCTGCAGGACGGGCAGGTGAGCACGGAACATTCCAGCGCCGCCATCTTTGCCCGGCTGTGCGCAATGCTGGACCTTCTGGCATAAAAATGCACGGTTTCTGCTTGCTTTTTTGCGCTTGTTATGCTACTATATATTTGTATTTCTGCGTAGTTTTTGTTGAATTAAAATAAAGGAGCGTTTCAATCCATGTCTGTTATCGAAATTGTTGGCGGTGTGATCTTGCTGATCGCTTCGCTCGTCATCGTTTTCCTCACTCTCATGCAGCACACCCACGGTCAGGGCCTTTCCGGTGCCATCAACGGCAGTATGGGCGGCGCAAACAATGCCCGTTTGACCCCGGCTGATCAGATGCTGGCCAAGACCACCCGCATTGCAGGCATTGTTTTCTTTGTGGTTGCCATTCTGGCATGTCTGTTTGCAGGCCGTCTGGCAGGTTGACAAGGTTCGTGCAGCCCCGTGTAAAGGACGGGGCTGTTTTTCTGTGTTATGATAGGATGTCGGCGGCAGTCTGACCGCTGGGCAGGGTGGGGCAGCTGGCCCACGATTGGCAGCGCTGCGGCACGTTGGAGGCTGCGGCCATGGAAGAGCAAGGAGAAAAAATATTATGGCAATGCGCGATAAAATTGAGCACGCGATCCAGAATCAGCCGTGCACCGTCAAAGACCTCAAATCCAAATTCGGCGGGGACCGCGGCTCGGACCGCAAGGTGATGGAGGCTGTGGATCAGCTGGTGCACGAGGCGGTCATCTGCCAGCGTCAGGGCGTGTTCTTTACGGTGCGCTCCGGCCGTGCAGACAAGGCTCTGCTGTGCAAGGTGGTAAAACTGGGCAAGAATTTTGCCTTTGTCATGCTGGAGGACGGCACCAGCGATATCTTTATCCCGGGCCGTTTTACCCGCGGTGCCATGCCCGGCGACATGGTGCTTGTGGAAAAGTTTGAGCACCCCCGTGTGGAGGGCAGCGATGAAGGCGAGATCCTGGCCATTCTGGAAGAAAAGAACGATCTGGTGGGCACTGCCCGCCGCATTGAGGGCCGCCTGAAGTTCGTGCCGGATGACTGCCCGGCCATCTCCATGCAGTTGATGCGTGACTGCGAGGGCGGTGCAAAGGACGGCGACAAGGTGGCCGTGGAGATCCTGCAGCGCGGCAATCGGCAGGAAGATCACCGCGTGGGCGTTGCCATGCGGTTTGGCAGCTCGGACGAAGCAAAGCGCTGCGCAAAGGCCCTGCTCTATGCGCAGGATATCCGCAGCCGCTTCCCGGATAAGGTTCGTGAGGAAGCCAAGAAGCTGGAGAACGCTGAGGTCTCTGAAAAGGACACCGAGGGCCGCATGGATCTGCGTGCCCTGCCCATCTTCACCATTGACAGTGCTGAGACCAAGGACATCGATGATGCCATCAGCCTGACCAAGACCCCGGAGGGCGGTTTTGAGCTGGGTGTCCACATTGCAGATGTTTCCAACTATGTCAAGCCCGGCAGCGAACTGGACAACGAAGCGTTTAACCGCGCAACCAGCGTCTACTATGCCGATCAGGTGGTGCCCATGCTGCCCAAGCAGCTTTCCAACGGCATCTGCAGCCTGAATGAGGGCGTGCTGCGTCTGGCCTTCTCCTGCCTGATGCATCTGGATAAGGATGGCAACCTGATCGATTACCGCTTTGTCAAGTCGGTCATCCGCAGCCGCGTCAAGGGCGTTTACTCCGAGATCAACGCCTTGCTGGCCGGCAGTGCTGACGACGAGCTGAAGGGCAAGTACCATGAAGTGCTCAGCCAGCTGCCCGCCATGAAGGAGCTGTACGGCCACCGTGCCCGCCTGCGCAAGGAGCGCGGCTGCATGGATATCGAGAGCGGCGAGGTGAAGCTGATCCTCGACGAGGACGGCCACTGCATCGACGTGAAAAAGCGCACCTCCGGCGAGAGCGAAGCTATGATCGAAGAGTTTATGCTGCTGGCCAACCAGTGCGCTGCCCACTTTGCCCGCGTGAAGCAGATCCCCTTCGTGTACCGTGTGCACGAGGAACCCAATGCTGAAAAGCTGGAGCGTCTGCACACTCTGCTGCAGGCCTGCGGCATCAACGATCACTTTGCCAAGGATGTGCCCACCCCCAAGGAGCTGAGCGCCATTCTGGAAGGTGTGCGCGGCGGCCCGTATGAGCAGATCATCAATACCGGTATGCTGCGCTGCATGTCCAAGGCTGTGTATGAGGAAAAACCCAAGGGCCACTACGGTCTGGTGCTGAAGGACTACGCTCACTTCACCAGCCCCATCCGCCGCTATCCGGATCTGGCCATCCATCGCATCATGACCGCCCAGCTCAAGGGTATGGATAAGGATACCATGGTGCTGCGCTACAGCGACTTTGCCGAGAAGGCAAGCAAGCAGTCCAGTGAGCGCGAGATCATTGCAATGCAGATCGAGCGCAAGGCTGAGGACTGCTACAAGGCCGAGTATGCCCGCCGCCATCTGGGCGAGTGCTACGAGGGCCGCATTTCCGGCGTGACCCAGCGCGGCCTGTTCATTGAGCTGGACAACGGCGTGGAGGGCTTTGTGCCTGCTTCCAGCCTGACCCCCTCCGGCACCATGCTCACCGAGGGCATCCGCCTGTCCGACCCCGTCTCCGGCAAGAACTGGAGCCTGGGCGACACCATGATGATCACCATTGTGCGTGCGGATGTGAACCTGGGCAAGATCGACTTTGAGGTTGCTCCGGCAAGCACAAAGTAAGCAAAAAAGATCAGAACACCTGTACGGCGTTTTCCTGCATGGGAAGAGACTGTACAGGTGTTTTTTGTCCGCGGACAAGAAGCGATGGAAAAGGGGAGAACGACATGCTGAAAAACGAAACACTGCGCAGAGATGCAGATGCCATCATCCGTGCCAGCCTGAACGCTGTTCTGCCGGACGAAGCGGTGCGCCGCGCGCTGAAAAATTTCCGGCCGCAGGGCGGCAGGGTGCTGCTGGTGGCTGCCGGTAAGGCAGCATGGCAGATGGCCCATGCGGCGGTGAAATTTCTTGGCCGGGTGGATGGCGGTGTGGTCGTGACCAAATACGGCCACGTGAAGGGCACGATCCCCGGCGTGGACTGCTGCGAAGCCGGGCATCCCGTGCCGGATGAGAATGGCTTTGCCGCCACCCGGAAAGCGCTGGAACTGGTGCAGGGCTTAACGGCAGAGGATACGGTGCTGTTTCTGCTGTCCGGCGGCGGCAGTGCACTGTTTGAGAAGCCGCTGATCCCCGGCGCAGAGCTGCAGCAGATCACGGGCCAGCTGCTTGCCAGCGGTGCCGATATCGTGGAGATGAACACCATTCGCAAGCGCCTGTCCGGGGTCAAGGGCGGGCGGTTTGCACAAAGCTGTGCGCCCGCACAGGTGTTCAGCATCGTGCTCAGCGATATTCTGGGCGACCCGCTGGATATGATCGCCAGCGGCCCGGCGGTGCCGGATACCTCCACCTGTGCACAGGCCCTTGCCATTGCGGAAAAATATCACCTGCAGCTTTCGGCACAGGCCAAGGCTTTGCTGGCACAGGAGACTCCAAAGGTGCTGGACCGTGTTGCCACGCAGATCACCGGCAGCGTGCGGGAGCTGTGCAGCGCAGCAGCCAACGCCTGCCGGGAGCTGGGCTATGAGCCGGTGATCTTGACCGACAGGCTCTGCTGTGAAGCGCGGGAGGCTGGCAGCTTCCTTGGTTCCATAGCCCGCACCCACGCGGGGCAGGGCAAAAAGCTGGCCTTTCTTGCAGGCGGTGAGACGGTCGTCCACCTGACCGGAACAGGTCTGGGCGGGCGCAATCAGGAGCTGGCCCTTGCTGCAGCACCAATGATCGCCGGGCTGGATGCAGCGGTCTTTTCGGTGGGCAGCGATGGCACCGACGGCCCAACCGATGCTGCGGGCGGCTATGTGGACGGCAGCACGGCCGCGGCACTGGCGCAGAACCAGCTGAACGTGTACGATGTGCTGCAGAACAACGATGCCTACCATGCCCTCAAGGCGGTGGATGGGCTCATCATCACCGGCGCGACCGGCACGAATGTCAACGATGTGGCCGTGGTGCTGATCGGAAATCAAGGATAGAACAAAGCCACCGGGAGTTCTCTGCAAAAAGCGGAAGCGGAACGGATGGAGCTGCAGCGCCGCAAGGAACTTACGGAACAGATGTTCCACGGGATGGCCCGCATCGTGGACCGGTTTGTGGTGTGTGATCTGGAAAATGAACACTATGAATAATGCCTTGCAGGATCAGGGATTATATGGGTAAAAAATAAGGTGCTGTCCGCACAGACAGCACCTTATTTTTATGGTTTACATGTGCAGCAGGCTGCGCTGCTCGCTGGCGCGGAACTTGAGTGCCGCAGCAATGAATGCCTTGAACAGCGGGTGAGCACGGTTCGGACGGCTCTTGAACTCCGGGTGGAACTGTGCGCCCAAATGGAAGTCACGGCCGGGCAGCTCTACAGTCTCTACCAGACGACCGTCGGGGCTGGTGCCGGAAATGACAAGACCGGCGTCCTGCATCTCCTGACGGAACTCGTTGTTGAACTCGTAGCGGTGGCGGTGGCGCTCCCAGATCTCGGCCTCGCCATAGCACTCGGCCATCTTGGTGCCGGGCATCACCTTGCAGGGGTATTTACCCAGACGCATGGTGCCGCCCTTGGGAATGTTGCCCTGCTGGTCGGCCATCAGGGCGATCACATTATGCTTGCCATCCGGGGTGAATTCGCTGGAATTTGCATCCTTGTAGCCCAAAACGCCCCGGGCAAACTCCATCACCATGATCTGCATGCCAAGGCAGATGCCAAAGTAGGGAACATGGTTCTCGCGGGCATACTGTGCAGCCTGGATCATGCCCTCAATGCCGCGGTCGCCAAAGCCGCCGGGTACGATGATGCCGTCCACATCTGCAAAGGCTTCCTTGCAGGCGGCCTGGTCGGTCAGGTCCTCGCTCTCCACCCAGCGGATCTCCACCTGACTGTCGTTCTCAAAGCCGGCGTGGTACAGGCTCTCCATCACGGAGAGGTAAGCGTCGTGCAGCTTGACGTATTTGCCCACCAGTGCAATGCTGCAGGTCTTGCTGCGGGTGGCAATGCGGCTGACCACCTGCTTCCACTCGGTCAGGTCGGCAGGAGGAACGTCCAGCTTGAGTTTCTTCACCACGACCTCGTCCAGACCACCGGTGTGCAGCATCAGCGGGCACTGGTACAGGCTGGGCATGGTCAGGTTCTCGATCACGCACTCCGGCTTCACATTGCAGAAAGTGCTGATCTTGCGGCGGATGTCGCCGCCCACACTGCCGTCTGCGCGCAGGATGATGATGTCCGGGTTCACGCCCATGCCCTGCAGCTCTTTCACAGAGTGCTGTGCAGGCTTGGATTTGTACTCGTCCGAGCCGGAAATGTAAGGCACCAGCACCACATGGATGTAGCAGCAGTTGTCGCGGCCCTGCTCCAGACCCACCTGACGGATGGCCTCGAGGAAGGGCTGGCTTTCAATATCACCGGTCGTGCCGCCGATCTCGGTAATGACCACGTCAGCCTCGGTGGAAGAGGCCAGATTGTAGATGTAGCTCTTGATCTCGTTGGTGATGTGGGGAATGATCTGCACGGTCTGGCCCAGATATGCACCCTGACGTTCCTTGTTCAGTACGTTCCAGTACACCTTGCCGGTGGTCAGGTTGGAGTATTTGTTCAGATTCTCGTCGATAAAGCGCTCATAGTGGCCCAGATCCAGATCGGTCTCAGTGCCATCGTCGGTCACGAACACCTCACCGTGCTGCAGCGGGCTCATGGTGCCGGGATCCACATTCACATAGGGGTCCAGCTTCTGGCTGGCCACCTTCAGACCGCGGCACTTGAGCAGACGGCCCAGCGATGCGGCTGTGATGCCCTTGCCAAGGCCGGAGACGACACCGCCGGTGACAAAGATGAATTTGGTTTGTTTCTCTGCCATAGAATTTCCTCCTCTATTTTTGTTTTTCTGAATTCTTTCCCTTATAAACCTTTGTGAATTCTTTCAGGTGAACGGTCTTGCTCTCAGCCTTTCCCAAAATGAGCCGGTGAAAGCAAGGATACTTTTCCCAATCCAATATTATACACCCATGTCCTCATAATTTTCAAGGACTTCCTGTGCAATTTCTGTGCGGTCACGACGGGTATCCATGGCTTGTTTTTCTATGTAGCGGTGTGCCTCGGCTTCGGTCATGTGCTCGTGCTCCACAAGGCAGCATTTTGCCCGGCTGACCAGCCGCACCTGTGCGATCTTTTCCTGTAAGCGGGCGTTCTCCTGCCGGGCACGCAGCAGGCGGTGGTTGCCTGCCGCCGCCATGTGCATGGCCTGCACAAAAAAGGCGGTGCTGAAGGGCTTTGACAGCAGCAATACCCCCTGCTCGCTCAAAGGCCCCAAAAGCTGCTCAGCCTGTGCGGCCTTGACCAGAAACACGACACCGGCATCTGTTTTTTCCACAGCATTGATGCACACCTCATGCCCGAATTCATCGGGCAGGGGAGAGTTGACCACGATCAGCTCAAAATCCGATTCCGTCATGCGCCGCCGGGCTTCGGCCCCGCTGGGAATGATCACCGGGCGGCTGTAGCCCATTTCGGTCAGCCGTGCAGCGATATACTCGTTGGAGCTTGCACCGGCACTTACGATCAGTGCACGTCCCATTTCCTTCGCTCCTTTCTCCTACACACTCTCTTTTGCAGGGGTCAGATGGCGTTGAAGTAATGGGTACGCTCGTACTCAACAGGGTCGGATGCGTGTTTCAGTGCTTCGCAGCGCTTCAGTTCTTCCGTAAAGTAGCGGCTGGCAAGCTGCTCGGGCAGCACTCTGCGCAAAAATTCGCTCTCCTCCGCAGCCTGCACGGCCTCTTCCAGACTGGCGGGCAGAGTCTCAAGGTTGAGGCCCTCAGCCATAGAGGGGTCGAACAGATTCTTGTTCACAGGGGCAGAGAGCACCATGCGGTTCTCGATGCCGTCCAATCCGGCAGCCAGAACCAGACCAATGGCCAGATAGGGGTTGCAGGCAGGGTCCGGGCTGCGCAGCTCCATGCGGCAGTTGTCGCCCTTTACCTGCGGGATGCGCACCAGCTGGCTGCGGTTCTGGCGGCTCCAGCTCACATAGCGGGGCGCTTCATCGCAGCCAAAGCGCTGATAGCTGTTGGGCAGAGGGTTGGTGAACACGGTCAGCTCCCGGCTGTGGGCCAGCACGCCGGCCATAAAGCTGCCTGCAATGCTGTCCGGGGCAATGTCGCCCTCAAACAGGTTGCGGCCATCCATGTAAAGGGACAGGTTGATGTGCAGGCCGCTGCCTGCCTGATCCGGCAGGGGCTTGGGCAGGAAGCTTGCATGGATGCCGCTGCGGGTGGCAATGGCGCGCACGATCTGCTTGAACATCATCACGTTGTCGGCGGTCTTGAGGGGGCCTGCGTGGTGGCAGTCGATCTCGTTCTGGCCGTTGCCGCTTTCGTGATGGCTGTGCTGAGGGCTCATGCCCATCTGCTCCATGGTCAGGCAGATGTCCCGGCGGAGGTTCTCGCCTGCGTCCAGCGGGGCCACGTCAAAGTAGCCGCCAAAGTCGATGGGGATACGGGTGGGGCGGCCCCGGTCATCATTCTCGAACAGGTAGAACTCACACTCTGCGCCCACATTGCAGGTGATGCCCAGCTTTTTGAATTTTCGGTTCACGCTGCGCAGAAAGCCGCGGCAGTTGCCGCCAAAGGGCTGGCCGTCCGGCTTTTCCACATCACAGAAGAACTGCATCACCCGGCCCTCGGTAGGCCGCCAGGGGAGAATGGTCACGGTGGAAAGATCCGGCCGCAGCACAAGGTCGCTTTCCTCCACCTTCATGAAGCCGGCAATGGAACTGCCGTCGAAGCAGACACCGTCTTCCAGAGCTTTGGGCAGATCGTTTGCCAGCACGGCAATGTTCTTCTGAGTGCCAAAGATATCGCAGAAGGCAAAGCGCACAAATTTGACGTTGTTGTCTTCCACAAAATCAAGGATGTCCTGTTGGGTCGAATAGCTCATGATGGTTTCCCTTTCAAATAAAACGCCTAAAGGCCTGCCCTCAGAATGGGAGCAGGTCTTTAGGCTGGTGTAAGAAATAGGAAAAGGAGAATGGCAATTTTAAATTCCGCAGCCTACGGATGCTATTCTGCTGTTACGCTGATGAAAGATCAGACGTAGTAGAGCATCTTGCTGTAGCTGGGCAGAGGCCAATAATCCTCACCGCAGATGGTCTCGGCGTCGTCCGCAGCGGCACGCAGAGCATCCATTGCAGGCAGCACGTTGTCGTGGAAAGCAACGGCCTTTTCTGCCTCGGTGGGCAATGCCTTGGAAGCATCCACTGCATCCTGCAGGGTATCGACAGCGTCGCTCATAGCATCGGCATCAGCAGAGAGCTTGGTCAGGGTCTTGGTCTCACTGCGCACGCTGATGTTCTCGCTCACAGCCAGTTTGGATGCTGCGGTATTGGCAAGCTCGCTCATGTAGGAGTTGACGGCAGGCAGCAGCTGCTTGCGGGCCATTTCCAGCATGGTCAGAGCCTCGATGTTGATGATCTTGGAGTAGTGCTCCATTTCCACCTCGTAGCGGCTCTCCATCTCTACCTTGGTCAGCACGCCGAACTCTTCCATCAGGGCAATGTTCTTGGGCTCGATCAGGGCAGGCAGAGCAGCGGGGGTGTTCTTCTTGTTGGGCAGACCGCGCTTTGCGGCTTCCTCTTCCCACTCGGCAGTGTAGCCGTTGCCGTTGAAGATGACGCGGCGGTGGTCGCGGATGGTGCGCTTGACCAGAGCAATCACGGCGCTGGTAAAGTCCTCAGCGCTCTCCAGCTCGTCGGCGTAGCCCTTCAGTTCCTTTGCAACGGCGGTGTTCAGGATGGTGTTGGCATCACTCAGGTTCTCAGCGGAACCGGGCATACGGAACTCAAACTTGTTGCCGGTGAAGGCAAAGGGAGAGGTACGGTTGCGGTCGGTGGTATCCTTGCTGAACTTGGGCAGGACATCAACGCCCAGATCCATCTTCATCTTGACGGGGCCGGCATAGGGGGAATCGGATGCGATAGCATCGATGACAGCTTCCAGCTCTTCGCCCACGAAGATGGAAATGATAGCCGGAGGTGCCTCGTTGGCACCCAGACGGTGATCGTTGCCGGGAGTGGCAACGGAGGTGCGCAGCAGATCGGCGTACTCGTCAACAGCCTTGATGACAGCAGCCAGGAACACCAGGAACTGCAGGTTCTCCATGGGGGTGTCGCCCGGGTCGAGCAGGTTCTCGTGGGTGGTGGACATGGACCAGTTGTTATGCTTGCCGCTGCCGTTCACGCCCTCAAAAGGCTTCTCATGCTGCAGGCAGACCAGACCGTACTTGGGAGCGATCTTCTTCATCATCTCCATCGTCAGCAGGTTGTGGTCGATGGCAACGTTGGTGGTGTCGAAGATGGGAGCCAGCTCATGCTGGCAGGGAGCAACTTCGTTGTGCTTGGTCTTGGCGGGAATGCCCAGCTTCCACAGCTCTTCGTCCAACTCCTTCATAAACTCGGAGACCTCGGGACGAATGACACCGAAGTAGTGCTCTTCCAGCTCCTGACCCTTGGCAGAGGGGGCACCGAACAGGGTGCGGCCGGTGAGGATCAGATCCTGACGGGCCTCGTAATCTTCCTTCTTAATGAGGAAGTACTCCTGCTCGGGGCCGACGGTGGTGGAGACGTAATCCACATCCTTGCCGAACAGCTTCAGGATACGGACCGCCTGATTGGACAGTGCGTTCATGGAACGCAGCAGGGGGGTCTTCTTATCCAGAGCCTCGCCGGTGTAGCTGACGAATGCGGTGGGGATGCACAGCACGTCATCCTTCACGAATGCGTAGCTGGTGGGGTCCCATGCAGTGTAGCCGCGGGCCTCGCAGGTGGCGCGCAGACCGCCGGAGGGGAAGGAAGATGCATCGGGCTCGCCGCGCACCAGCTCCTTGCCGGAGAACTCCATGATGGCGGTGCCGTCGCCCACAGGGGAAACAAAGCCATCGTGCTTCTCACTGGTGATGCCGGTCAGCGGCTGGAACCAGTGGGTGTAGTGGGTGGCACCCAGCTCCATGGCCCAGCGCTTCATCACGCTGGCCACAACGTTTGCCACCTCAATGTCCAGCGGAGCACCCTTGTGCAGGGTGTTCTTCAGGCTCTTATAAGTTGCGCTCGGCAGGCGCTCCTTCATCACATGTTCGTTAAAGACCTTGCTGCCGTAGATTTCCATAACATTCGCTGCCATAAATCCTACTCCTTACTTGATCTTATTTTTCTTACCCTTTCGTCTGCATTCTGGTCTGCCGCAATGCCGCACCCAGAAGTACGAAAGCATCTTAACAAAAACGGCGCTGCGAGTCAGGAGGTGACCCACAGCGCCGTTGCTGTCTATGGTTTGATTATAGCCTCTGCCGGGCAAAAAGGCAATTGACAAATCTGACGATTCTGTACAAACGCTCTTTGCGAATTTTGGCACAACTGAGCTTGGTATGACTTTTGAACCTTTAAACCGGAACAGAACGATTTGAAATTGCCTCCGCTTGCGCTCTGGCAATATCAGCGGAAATAATATTTTTAAATTTGCAGTTCCGGCAGGCCTGCGGGCCAGCCGGAACTGTTTTTTCACGGGAGGAGTCGTTACGGACAATTGCATTTGCAAAATCTGGGCTTATCCGTTGCGTGACAGCCGCAGATGCTACTACTCGCTACGACCCCTTTTGTGAAAATGCGTTTGGAGCGGCCCGCAGGCCGCGACAAACGCCAATATAAAAATAATATTTCCTTTAAATATGCCCAGAGCGAAGCGGAGGGCATTCTAAATGGTCAGATCACCTGGAACAAAAAGAACTTCAGATAATTCGTCTCCGGCACACCCCACAGGATCGGATGATCCGGTGCCTGCTGTTTCACCTCGATCTGCCGCAGCTGGCGGTGAGCATCCTTTGCAGCGGCGCGCAGCATCTTGATGAACAGCTCCTCGGTGGCAAAGTGGGAGCAGCTGGCAGTTGCCAGATAGCCGCCGCGAGGCAGCAGCTTCATGGCACGGTAGTTGATCTCCTTGTAACCGCGCATGGCGTTCTCCACAGTGCGGCGCGCCTTGGTAAAGGCCGGCGGGTCCAGAATGATAAAATCGTAGGGGTGTCCCTCTCTTTCCAAGCGGGGCAGCAGTTCAAAGGTGTCCTCGCACAAAAAGTCCATATTGGTCAGACCGTTGCGCTGGGCATTGCGCTGCGCCATGGCAATGGCCTCGGCGCTGATGTCGGCGGCGGTCACACGGGCAGCGCCGCCCGCAGCGGCGTTCAGTGCAAAGCTGCCGGTGTGGGTAAAGCAGTCCAGCACGGTGTGACCTGCAGCAAGGCGTGCCACCGCCCGGCGGTTGTACTTCTGATCAAGGAAGAAGCCGGTCTTCTGGCCGTTCTCGAAATCCACATGATAGTAAACTCCGTTCTCGCAGATCTCGGTCTGGGTGCTTGCCGGATGAGTCTCACCGGGCAGCTCAAACCAGCCTTTGTTCTGCTCAAGACCTTCCTTGGCACGCAGAGCCTCATCGTTGCGCTCGTAGATGCCGTCGATGGTCTGGCCGTCGGCGCGCAGGACTTCTGCCAGAATGGGGAAGAGGACGGGCTTGAGCTTTTCCATGCCCACGCTCAGGGTCTGCGTGACGAGGATGTTGCTGAACCGGTCCACGGTCAGGCCGGGGAACTGGTCGGCTTCGCCAAAAATGACGCGGCAGGCGGAAAGGTCGGCGGGCTCCAGCACGGTTTTGCGGTAGTTCCATGCATATTCCACCCGGCGGCGCCAGAACGCAGCATCAAAGGTGTCGTTGGCATTACGGGAGATCAGCCGCACGCGGATCTTGCTCTTGAGCGAGACAAAGCCGGTGCCAAGGTAGGAACCCTTGGTGCTGACCACATCGGCCAGCGTGCCGTTTTCCGGCTCATTTTCCGGGGAATGGAGGATGTCGTTCTCATACACCCAGGGGTGCCCGCCCACCAGCAGGCCCTCGGCGTGTTTGTTGACGGTATACACAGGGTAAGCGCGTTCTTTCATATGGTTCTCCTTATCATGGACGAACTCCCTTCGTCCCGCGTTCGCTCGACACGCTTACCGTGCGGGTAGGCTCCCTCACTGAGGGAGCTGGCTGCGAAGCAGACTGAAGGAGTAAAAATCTACCCTTTATAATAGCACAAAATCATGTTATTATAAATAAGAAATGCCAAAAAACCGCATGAAAGAGGGATGCATTATGGAGATCGAACGCAAATGGATGGTGAAGGGCTGGCCGGAGGGGCTGCCCCTCAGGGAGGAATTTGCCATGCGGCAGGGCTATATCAGCGTGCGGCCCACTGTGCGCATCCGGGAAGAAGCCCTCACCGGCGGCAGAACGGACTACATCCTCTGCTTCAAATCCGGGGGCGGCCTTGCCCGTGAGGAGATCGAGCGCAGCATCGACAAAGAACTGTTTGATGATCTGGAATACAAGATTATCGCTAAACCTCTCATCCCGAAGCTGCGCCGCAGCTACACCCTGCCGGACGGTTCTGTGCTGGAAGTGAACCATGTGGACGAAGGCCAGCCCACCGAGTTCTGGTACGCCGAGGTGGAGTACCCCACGGTGGAAGCAGCCCTTGCATGGCAGCCGGAAAGCTGCGGCCTTGGCGATTACCTCAAGGATGAAGTGACGAACCAGCCCGGCCAGAGCATGGGCGAATACTGGGTGGAGACAAGAGGATGAAAAAAGTAAAACTCAAACTGGAACTGCAGTACAACTCCCCGGTGATCCTCACATTTTTCCTGCTGTCACTTCTGGTGCTGTTCCTCGACCAGTGGACGGACGGGTGGACGACGATGCATCTGTTCTGTGTCTACCGCTCCTCGCTGAAGGACCCGCTGTTCTACATCCGGCTGTTCGGCCATGTGCTGGGCCATGCCAGCTGGGACCACTTTCTGAATAACATGCTGCTGCTGCTCGTTGTTGGCCCGCCAATGGAAGAAAAGTACGGCAGCAAGCCGCTTTTGTGCGGCATGGTGTTCACCGCTCTGGTCACCGGCGTGCTGCAATGCGTGCTGTTCCCACGTTCGGGGCTGCTGGGCGCGTCCGGCATCGTGTTCATGCTTATCATGCTTTCGTCGCTGGCGGGCTTCTCCGGCGGCATCCCGGTCACCATGCTGCTGGTTGCAGCGCTGTACTTTGGTCAGCAGGTGTACGATATCATTTTTGTGCACGACAATGTAGCAAACTTCATGCACATTGTGGGCGGCTTATGCGGCACTGCCTTTGGCTACTACAGTGCGCTGCACAGCCGCCGCAGGCCGGCAAAAGCGGTGAAGTTTTCCAGCACGAACAGCCGCCGGAAGCGCTGAACCCACTGTGGACATAGGCTGATTTTGAAAAATTTGCAAACAGGTATTGACAAACGAAAAATCCGTGGTTTAATATAGCCAAATTCAATACACTAAACCGTTGAAGCGGAGATAACGGCGAACCATGCCTGTACAGAGAGCCTGCGCAGCTGAGAAGCAGACCGGAAACAGTTCGTCAAGGAAAGTGTGACTTTGCGTTATATTTTCCCGAAATGGACCGCTGAGGGTGCAGGGAACTGCGGAGAACTTTCGCCGCACAGTATTCTGCAACGTAGGGCATACGTCAGTTGCCGGGGATGTGTTGGCATCCCGCCAAGTGCATGGGGTCATGTCCATGAAGTCATGGTGGCACCGCGGATAAAAGGCCAAATTTTATTCGTCCTTGACAGAAGAGAGTTCTTCTGTTAGGGGCGTTTTTCTTTTCCACTCCCTCGGCAGAAGAGCCGGGGAAGTTTTTGTTTTAGGGCTCCCTTGTTTCCGGCACTAAGGCTCATGCCTGCGGCTGCGGCCACGAAACCCTGAACAAAACAAATGCACCCGGTTGCTGCGGTTCTGCCCACAGGCCGGGTGCATTTTATATTTTAGGAAAAATTACAGGTCACTGCGCGGGGAAGCTGCCATGGCCCAGAAGTTCAGCTCGTGCGCCGAACAGGCATGGAAAATCTCGCGGCAGCGGGCAAGGCGCTCGTCGCTCAGGCCTTCGCAGACTTTTTCTGCAAACGCGGCCCAGTCGCGGCAGGCCGCCTCATAGCCCTTGTCAGCATAGTCCACCACCAGTGCACCATAAAGGGTATCCTGCACGGAAGGTTTTTCTTCCAGCAGTTTCTGGAAGATCCAGCCATAGCTCAGCATACAGGGCAGGCAGGCCATCATGCACTCGGCTGCGCCCTCGCCGTTTTTGGCGGCTTCGATCATAGAGTCCACATAGGCACGGTTCTCCGGCCGCAGCGGCAGGCTCTGGATGCCTTCATCGGTCAGTCCAAAGTGCTTGAGATAGTGCAGGCGGGCTGCATCCTCGCTCTCATTCACGAAGGAAAGCAGGGAATAGTAGGTGCGGATGGTCTGCATATCCTTTGCCTTGGTCATGCCCCAGGCAAACACCTTGGCATATTCCCGCAGGTAAAGACTGTCCTCCACGATGTAGCCCTTGAAGCAGGCTTCATCCAGTGTGCCATCCGCAAGGTGGGTCAGAAATTCTGAGTGCAGACATTTCTCCCACACAGGCAGACTTTCCTGCACCAGCTGCTGCACAAAGGTCTGCTCACTCACCCACAAACTCTCCCTTCAGTGCAAACATGTGGTTCATGGGGCCGGAGCCATGGCCCAGATCCAGCATGGCAGAAAGACAGCCGGAAATGTAGGCCTTTGCGCGCTCCACAGATGCATCCAGATCATAGCCCTTTGCCAGATTGGACGCAATGGCGCTGGATAGGGTGCAGCCGGTGCCGTGGGTATTGGGGTTTGCAATGCGCTTGCCGCGGAACCATTTGCCGCAGCCGTCCCGCCACAGAAGGTCGTCGGCATCGTTGATCTGGTGGCCACCCTTGCACAGCACGGCACAGTGGTATTTCTCGCTGATCAGCTTTGCAGCGGCCTCCATTCCGGCCGCATCGGTGATCTTCATGCCGGAAAGGATCTCAGTCTCCGGAATGTTGGGGGTGACCACCTCTGCCATGGGCAGCAGCTTTTCGGTCAGTGCCTGCACGGCATCGTCCCGCAGCAGCTTGGAGCCGGAGGTGGCAACCATCACCGGGTCCACCACGATATGCTTTGCGCCGTAGGTGTGCAGCTTTTCGGCGATCACACTGATCAGCTCTGCCGAGGATACCATGCCGATCTTGACGGCATCCGGGTAGATGTCGGTAAAAATGGCGTCGATCTCCTGTGCCAGAAATTCGGGCGTGGCTTCAAAAATGCCGGTCACACCTGTGGTGTTCTGGGCAGTCAGTGCGGTAATGGCGCTCATGGCGTACACGCCGTTTGCAGTCATGGTTTTGATATCGGCCTGGATGCCAGCACCGCCGCTGGAATCGCTGCCGGCAATCGTCAATGCAGTTTTCATGGTTACAACTTCCTTTGCAAAAAATGCGGAAATGCCCGCAAGGAGGCATCTCCGCACTTTGAAGCAGCAGTATCTCCCTACGTTGGCATTGTCCAAATCAGGTCACAGGTCTGGGCAAACAGCCCACTCTCAGCCTGCTTTTGCAGGCTCCCTTTTTCTGCGTTCAAGAATACCACAGTGCCGCTGCATTTGCAAGGGGATGGCCCTTTTCAATCGGCCCGCTGCGTGGTAAAATGGAAAAAACAAAGGGGGAAATACCATGAACATCACGGTCTATCTTGGAGCAAATGCGGGCAATGATCCTGCGCTGGCGGAAGCTGTCCGGGAACTGGGCAGCTGGATCGGTGCAAACGGGCACCGCCTTGTGTACGGCGGCTCCCGCAGCGGCCTGATGGGTCAGCTTGCCCAGAGCGCGCTGGACGCAGGCGGCACGGTGACCGGTGTGGAACCGCAGTTCTTTGTGCAGCAGGAGCTGCAGCACGATGGCCTGACCGAGCTGATCGTCACCAAGGACATGACCGAGCGCAAGACGAAGATGATCGAGCTGGGCGATGCCTTCATCGCATTCCCCGGCGGTACCGGCACGCTGGAAGAGATCGCAGAGGTAATGTCCAAGGTCTCGCTGGGCCAGTTGGACGCGCCCTGCATCCTGTATGATCTGAACGGCTACTACGACAGCCTGAAAGCACTGCTTGCCAAAATGATCGAGAAAGGCCTTTCCACGCCGCAGCGCCAGCAGGGCATCCGATTTGCGGCGAATCTGGAAGAGATCACAACAATTTTGAATAAAGCCTAAAAGGAAACGCTTCCCGGCCGGGAAGCGTTTCCTTTTTATATCATTCTCCCAGTGCAGTGCGGATATTTGCCAGCACCTTCTGGCTCAGCAGCACAAAAGCCTGCTTGGTGCGTCCGGCAGAAACATTCGCGCAATGCACATTCTCACGGGCAAAGAAGCCTTCACCCACCGGGCCGGCAGCGGCACGGGTGTCACAGAAGAAGTGGGTGCCCGGCAGAGCAAGCCACTGTTCCAGAGCAGCAGAGTCAAAGCCCGGGCCGATGGAGGTGTTGAACAGTACCTTGCCTGCGCCCAGCTGTGCAAATTCGTCCTTGCCCAGCAGAAGGACATTTTTGTTCAGGCAGGTGAACACCACCTCGCTCTCGGTCAGCAGCTGTGCCAGCGGCTTATAGGCCATGCCCACAGCTTCGGCATCCGGCTTGCGGGTGCGGCTGTAATAGGCAATGTCGGCGCCCATGAACTGCAGCGCGTCGGCGATCATTTTGCCGGACACACCCAGCCCGATGATGCCTGCCTTCAGCCCGGTGATCTCCACCGGCTCGTCCCGCAGCATGGGCATCCCAAAACCGTGCAGGATGCCGGTGAGCTCATGCAGGACGTACTCCACAACGCCGCGGTCGCCGTAGTCCCGGATGCCCAGCACTTTGATGCCGCGGGTGCGGGCGTAGGCGATATCCACATTAGCGCTTTCCTCAGAATACAGGCTGCAGCACATGCCGATGTAACGGATATTCGGGCAGCGCTCGATCACATTTTTGCCCATGCGGGAGGTGTAGCTCAGAAGTACAGCATCGGCATCTCCGATGCGCTGCACGATCTGGTCATCGCTGGCCGGGATATCGCGGTACAGCACCACTTCTTTTGCGTACTGATGCAGCGCTTCCTCGGCGGAAGGGATCAGGCTTACCGGCTCAATGGCCACCAGTTTGTTGAACATCTGCAAAGCCCTCCTTTAATAGAAGCATACGGGGGAGGAAAGGTTGCGCAGCAGGGCAACTACGCTCCAACCGGCAATGGCGCTGGTGGAAGAGCAGATATCCACCACGGCCTTCACGCCCTCGATCTCGGCGGTGATGCAGTGGTCGTCGCCCGCCCAGCCGGGTACCGAGTGCATGGTCACGCCGGTGATCTCCGGGCCGGTGGTGGCCAGCGAGGTGGCAACAGCCACATTCACGCGGCGGGGGAAGGTGGCAATGGCCTGCTTGGCATTGCCGGTGAACACGGTGGTCTTTTCGGTATCGGTCAGCAGATGGTCGGCCCATACCGGCGTGTTGCGGAAGCCCTTGGCTCCGGTGTGGGTCTCAATGCCTGCCGTCTCGGCCAGCTTCTGCGCCTCGGCCATCAGGGTGACGGTCTGCAGCACATCAAAGCCGCCAATGGCACCGCTTGCCAGATGCACCTTGGCACCGCCCTCCACGGCAGCGGCCTTGACCTGCTCGTAAAAATCAAGGTCCGCAAAGGCACCAATGGAAATAATGACCAGATTCACGCCTTTTTTCAGTACAGGCACAGCCATGGCGCGCACAGCCTCCACCGAAGCGGTCTCCACAATGTATTCCGGCTGCAGTGTCAGCAGAGCATCCACATCATCGCAGACGGGACAGCCTACCTCGGCGGCAAGTTTTTCTGCCGAAGCACGGGTGCGGCTGGTCACGCCCACCAGCTCATAGTCCGGCAGCAGACCGTTCTTCCATGCGCTGGCCACAATGCCGCCCAGAAAGCCGCAGCCTACAATGCCAAATTTTGTTTTCATATCCTAAACTCCTTTTTCTGCTTTTTCCAAAGAAAGCAGCATATTCCATTAAAGTATATCATATCAAAACAAAAAATGATATAATAAGGCGCAAGAAAGGAGAAGGCTATGTCGAAAACAAAGGAGCTTTTCTGGACGTTTTTCAAAATTGGAGCGTTCACGTTTGGCGGCGGTTATGCCATGGTGGCTTTGCTGCAGAATGAATTTGTGGAAGAGAAAAAGTGGGTGACAAAAGAAGAATTTCTGGACATGGTGGCAATTGCGGAGTCTACGCCCGGCCCGGTGGCGGTGAACAGTGCCACCTATATCGGCTACAAAATCGAGGGTGCGGCAGGTGCGGCAGCGTCCACGGTGGCGGTATGTCTTCCGTCCTTCGCGGTCATTTATCTGATCTCGCTGTTCTTTGACCAGTTCCTCCGCCTTTCGGTGGTGGCAAGTGCGTTCCACGGCATTCAGGTGTGTGTGATCTATCTGATCCTTTCCGCCGGACTGAAAATGCTGAAGCAGCTGGAACACAGCGTCTTCAATATTGTCATCCTGACCACGGTTGCGGCAGCGATGGTGGGCTGTTCCATTGCAGCAGTGTCCTTCTCTTCCATTTTTTACATCCTGTTCAGCGGTGCGGCCGGGCTGCTGGTGTATGCAGTACAGCAGCTGCGGAAGGGGGAGAAGAAGCCGTGATCTATGTAGAACTTTTCTGGAATTTCCTCATGATCGGTGCGCTGTCCTTTGGCGGCGGCTACGGCATGATCTCGCTGGTGCGGGAAACGGTCTTAGGACACGGCTGGCTGACGGAAGGCGAATTTCTCAGCTTCATTGCCGTGTCGGAGTCCACACCCGGCCCGCTGGCCATCAATATGGCTACCTTCATCGGCGCTTCACAGGGCGGCTTCTGGGGTGCGCTGTGTGCGACGCTGGGGGTGGTGCTGCCGTCTTTTGTGATCATTCTGCTCATTGCATCGGTGCTGCAGAACCTGATGAAGTATGCGGGAATCAACGCAGTTCTTGGCGGCGTTCGTCCCTGTGTGGTGGCGATGATCCTGGCAACTGCAGTCAACATGGCGCTTTCTACGCTGGCCGGGTTTGCAGCGGACAAGGCAGGCATTGCACCGGATCTCCGTTCCATTGTGGTGTTCCTGCTGCTGTGGGGGCTGCATGCCCTTTGCCGCCGGAAAAAGGGCAAAGCACCATCGCCCATTGGGATGATCCTGCTCTCTGCAGGACTGGGGATCCTGTTCTGGGGAATATAAGAATAAGCATTGCACGCTGCCTGAGGGACATCCTGCTTCTGATGACAGCTTCTGAAAAATGCGCCGGGAGGTTCCCAATAAACCTTTCCGGCGCATTTTGCTACAAAAAGCCGGGCACAGGAAAACTCATGGCTCCCTGTGCCCGGCTTCAGCTTTTATTGGAATTTAGGCGCTATGCGATCAAGCTGCAACGGAAGAAGCAGCTTCGCTGGAAGCAGCCTCAGAAGAAGCGGCCTCAGAAGAAGCGGCCTCGCTGGAAGCAGCCTCAGAAGAAGAACCGTTCTCCTCTGCAACAGCGGAAGAAGCGCTCTCCTCGGCCTCAGCAGCAACAGAAGTGCTGGTAGAAGCAGCCTCGGAAGAGGATGCAGCAGTGGAGGAAGCAGAACCGCCGCAAGCGGTCATGCCAACAGCCAGAGCCAGAGCAACAACAGCAACACAAACATTCTTGAGTTTCATATCTAAAATCTCCTTGCCATACGCAAATGTATTTTGCAGAAGGCCCTACAGGAAGTGCCTTTCTGCAAGTGGATATTCTAGTCTTTTTTGCGAAAAAATCAAGAGCTTTTTTGGCTAAGAAGTGAGGTTTCAATGATAATCTACGATTTTGTTATAATTTATCGCTAAAAGTCAAAGAGTTTTTGTTAAACTGATCGAAGCACAGGGAGACTCAGGAAAGAATTTTTTACCGCGTTGTAATCACTTTGTAATTTCTTTCATTGTTTGTTCACTTGAATCAAGACGGGAATGCATGTTCCCTAAAGAGAAATAAAGAAATGCAAAAGTGAGGATGATGCGGCTCCGGAAACGGAAAAGAGCCATTTGTCACCTGACAGTTGACCTGCGGAGAAAGAAAAGAGGGTAAACTTTGTGCAGCGAACCTGAACAAAAATATCAAAAAATGACAAGTGTTATTTGAAAGTGGTTTTTATTGGACATAAAAAGCGGATAATACAGACAAAGCAGGGGATGAACGGGTCCCCTGAAAATAAAACATGTGTTTTGGAGGAAATAAAGATGAAGTACTATGTTACATTGACCGGACTCAACTACCGCTTCGGCACTCAGCCGTTTGCAGTGGGCCAGAAGGTAAAGCTGGTCAAGGAGCCGGAGAATGACTTTGACCGCGAAGCCATCCGCGCAGAACTGCCGGGTCTGGGCAAGGTGGGCTATGTGGCCAACAGCACTCACACCGTGCTGGGCGACTGTTACAGCGCAGGCCGCATCTATGATAAGATCGGCGCTGCTGCCACCGCAAAGGTGAAGTATGTGCTTGCCAATGCGGTGGTATGCAGCGTAAAGGCGGCGGATATGGGGCAGGCTGGCCTGCCGCCGGTCGATCCGGCTACGGGTCTGCCCTTTGGCAGCAAAGAAGATGCCATCGCATTCTGACAGAAAAGCCCATCACACTGTATTTTGTGTGACGGGCTTTTCTGCACCTTTTTGCTTCGGCGCACATACACCGGGCAAAGGGGGAATGTATCGTGAACCAGATTGTTTTCACTGCGTGGGTGCTGCTGTTCCCGGCGGCGTGCACTACACTGGGGGCAGCAGGCGTGTTTTTGCTGCGGCGGCAGTCGCGGCCCTGCACGCAGCGCATCCTGTGCGGCATGGCAGCGGGCATCATGCTGGCGGCCAGTGTGTGGAGCCTGCTGCTGCCTGCTATCCAGCGCGGACAGACTTTGCCGCTTCCGGCATGGATCCCATCGGCAGTGGGGCTTGTGCTGGGCGCAGTGGGCCTTTTGCAGGTGGAACAGTTTGCCGGGCAGCTGCTGGCAGGCGGGGCCGGGCACGGCGGACGTATGGTGCTGGCAGTAACATTGCACAACCTGCCCGAGGGTATGGTGGCGGGCCTTGCCGCTGCACTGGCATTGACCGGAGAGCCGGATGCCATCAGCGGTGCACTGGCGCTGAGCCTTGGCATCGGCCTGCAGAATATCCCGGAAGGTGCAGCAGTCAGCCTGCCGCTGGCCCATAACGGCCGCACCCGCAGTCAGGCGTTTTTTGCGGGAGCGGCTTCCGGGCTGGTAGAGCCGTTGGGGGCATTGCTTGCCTTTGCCCTGGCCGAATGGGTCAGTACTGCGCTGCCGTGGCTGCTCAGCGCAGCGGCGGGCTGCATGGTGTGCGTGACCGCACAGGAGATGATCCCGCAGGCCGTGGAGGGCGACGAGCCTGCCGGTGTTGTAAGCATCGTGCTGGGATTTGCGCTGATGATGGCACTGGATGTGGCATTGTAAGAAAAAAAGGCTGTTGCAAAATCAATGCCGTTAAAATAACAGGATAAAAGCAAAGCGCAGTACAAAACGCGAAAGCGCAGAGAATGTACTGCGCTTTTTGGATTTTAGAGAACATCACATTTTCTGACTTTGGGCTATCCTATTTGGTCGTTTCATGCGTGGGCCGTGAAATGATACCTCCCACCCCTTGCAATCTGCCTGCGTTTATGGTACAATATTCTGGCATTCAGAAGGATGTGTCGGACAGCGCCTGCTGCGTGGTTCGGCATACGGATGCGGGTCCTGTACGATGGATTCGCTGTGAACCAGGTCAGGTGGGGAACCAAGCAGCCTTAAGCAGTGCGTTCGTGCGTTTCAGTAAGCCTGCATCCGTATGCCGAGTTACGCAAGGCGGGGACAAAACCCCGTCAGCGCTGTCCTTTTTATTTTGCAGGAAAGGGGAGAGAACCATGTACCGTGCCTTGTACCGCAAATGGAGACCGCAGCGTTTTGAGGATGTGGTAGGCCAGCGGGCCATTGTTACTGCGCTGAAAAACCAGATCACGGCAAACCGTGTGGGCCATGCCTACCTGTTTACCGGCGTGCGCGGCACCGGCAAAACCACCTGCGCCAAGATCTTTGCAAAGGCAGTCAACTGCCTGCATCCGGTCAATGGAGACCCCTGCGGCGAGTGTGAGATCTGCAAGGGCATCGATAACGGCAGCATTCTGGACGTGGTGGAGATGGATGCGGCGTCCAACAACGGTGTGGACGATATCCGCGACCTGCGCGACGAAACAGCTTACACTCCCAGCGCCTGTAAATATAAGGTATACATCATCGATGAGGTGCACATGCTGTCCACAGCAGCATTCAATGCGCTGCTCAAAACGCTGGAAGAACCGCCTGCCCACGTCATCTTTATTCTGGCAACCACTGAGATCCAGAAGGTGCCCGCCACCATTCTTTCCCGCTGCCAGCGGTACGATTTTACCCGCATCGGGCCGGAGGATATCGCCCGCCGGGTGGAATACATTGCAGGTGAGGAAAAGCTGGAGCTTTCGCCGGACGGTGCGGAACTGATCGCCCGTCTGGCCGACGGTGCACTGCGCGATGCGTTGTCCATTCTGGATACCTGCGCAGGCGTTACGGCGAAAATCGATGCCGATGTGGTGCGCCGCATGGCAGGTGTGACCGACCGCAGTTATCTGTTCCGCATTTCGGACGCACTGGAAGCGCAGGACGGTGCCACAGCACTGGCCCAGCTGGCACAGCTTCGCCAGCAGTCTGTGGATGTCAAGCGTCTGACAGAGGAATTGATCGCGCATTATCGTGCTTTGATGCTGGCAGCATTGCCGGGCGGGCAGAGCCTTCTGTCCGGCGTTTCGCCGGAGGAGGAGGCTTTGTATCTGGAAAAAGGCCCGCAGCTTGGCCAGCGGGAGGCCATTCGTGCCATCCGTGCGCTGGGCAGTGCGCTGGAACATATGACCCGCGGCAGCGACCAGCGGATCGAGCTGGAACTTGCACTATTTGGCTTATCCGAACCGCCCCAGCAGCCGCAGGCAGTTCCTGTGCAGGCCGCGCCTGTCCGTGCTGCAGCTCAACCCGCAGCGCCGCAGCCGTTTGCCTCGGCAACTGCTGTGCAGCCCTTTGCAAGCGCTCCGACTACCCAGCCGCCAATACCGTCCGTTCCTGTGGTGCAGCCTGCAGCGGAACCGAAACCTGTAAAGGCAGAACCTTCCGTGCCGTCGGAAATATCTGTAGAGCAGACTTCACCCGTCCAGACCGAAGAGCTGCCGCCGCTGCCGGAGGAACCGCCCGTGCAGCAGGCCGGAATGCTACCTTGGGACGAGCCTGCCGCGCAGGCCGCACAGCCAGCTGCACCCATGCCGGCAGAGTTGGAACCTGTTCCGCAGCCAGAACCGCCCAAACCTGCACCCACGCCCGCTGCAAAGCCTGTGCCGGAAAAGCCGCAGGATGCCGGGCAGGAAGGGACTGCGCTGTATCCGTACTGGCCGCAGGTGGTACAGCAGCTGCAGGAAAAAGATCCCATGCTCTACACCTATCTGCGCAAGTCCAAGGCTTACTTTGATGGCACCCGCGTGCTGATCGACGGCGGCAAGACCTTCCGCGATTTTATCCGCGCCAACAAGGACAGCCAGCGCCTGATCAAAAAGCTGATCAAGGATGTGTCCGGTACGGCGGTGCCCATTGGTCCCTATGAACCAAAGAGCGCTGGCAAAACGGTCTCCAACGCAGAGCAGTCGCTTCGTGCACTGGAAAAGCTGGGGTTGGATGTGTCCATTGAGGATTCCGCAAGGAAAACGAGATCATAAAAATACATTGCATCAATAAGGAGAAACGATTATGAAAGCAAGAATGCCCGCAGGCTTTGGCCGCCCCGATATGAACGCCCTCATGCGTCAGGCACAGAAGATGCAGGAAGATATGAAAGCCAAACAGGCCGAGCTGGAAGCTGCCGAGTACACCGGCAGCGCTGCCGGTGAGATGGTCACTGTTAAGATGAACGGCAAGCACGAAGTGCTGTCCATCACCATCAAGCCCGAGGCTGTGGACCCGGATGATGTTGAAATGCTGGAAGATATGGTGGCTGCTGCCATCAACGCAACCGTCAAGCAGGTGGACGAAACTGCCGAAGCTGAAATGGGCAAGCTGACCGGCGGCATGAACATCCCCGGTCTCTGATCCGGCAGGAGGGAAGAACATGGGCTATACTGCTGCCCCGCTGGAAAAGCTGATCGAAGAATTCAGCAAGTTTCCGGGGATCGGACGCAAGGGCGCTACCCGCATGGCGTATCAGGTGCTGAGCATGTCGGACGAAGATGCCGCCGCACTGGCGGGAGCCATTCAGGGTGCCCACACCAAGCTCCATCGCTGCCGTATCTGCCAGAATTATACAGAAGCGGATATCTGCCCCATCTGTGCCAGTGCAAAACGCGACCCTTCTGTGATCTGCGTGGTGGAAACGCCCCGCGATGTGCAGGCGTTTGAACGCACAAGGGAGTATCACGGCTTGTACCATGTACTGCACGGCCTGCTCAGCCCGATGGACGGCATTACTGCCGAACAGCTGTGCGTCAAGGAACTTCTGGCCCGCCTGGGCGACGGCAAGGTGAAAGAGGTCATCATGGCCATGAACCCCACGGTGGAGGGTGAAGCCACCGCCATGTATCTGGCAAAGCTTATCAAGCCTCTGGGCATCAAGACCACACGTCTGGCCTATGGCCTGCCGGTGGGCGCAAGCCTGGAATACACTGACGAAACCACTTTGTACCGTGCACTTTCTGGCCGTGGTGAGCTGTGAATTGGGAAAAATTTACAATTTCTTCAAAAACAGCCCTTGCAAAACCATAAAAAAATGGTATACTGATACAACAAACCACAATGGAGAAAGGAGGCGCGCGGAATGGCACCCACTAAGGAGCGTCCGGCAACAAAAACCATTGCCACAAACCGTGAAGCGCGCCATGAATACTTCGTTCTGGAAGCGCTGGAAACCGGCGTTGAACTGAAAGGTACGGAGGTCAAGAGCCTGCGTGCCGGAGGGGTCAACCTGAAAGACAGCTGGGTCGATATTGAGGATGGCGAACTGCTGGTAAAGGGAATGCATATCAGTCCCTACGACCACGGAAACATGTTCAATCAGGATCCGATGCGCGTCCGGCGCCTGCTGGCACACAAAAGTGAGATCCGGCGGCTGCATCAGCAGTGCAAGCTGCAGGGATATACCCTTGTGCCGCTTTCGCTCTATTTCAAACATGGCCGCGTGAAAATGGAAGTGGGCCTTTGCAAAGGCAAAAAGCTCTACGATAAGCGTGCCGATGCCGCCCAGCGCGATGCAAAGCGTTCCATTGACCGTGCCATGAAGTCCAACGGCAAATACTATTGATTTTTTCAGACCGCTTCCTGAAGCGGAACTTTTTCAAAGCTTTCTGCACACCGCAAGGTGTGCTTTATAAGGGGGCGTAAAGGTTTCGACGGGGAGAGTGAGGTCTGGGCAGCGGGTAGCAGTGGGGGAACTGCTCTATAACTCCTCCAAAAAAATTAACTGACAATAACAATTCTCAGTTGCTCGCAGCCTGAGTGCTGCGCGTTCCGCCCACTCTTGTGTCGTGTGGGGCCGGGGCGTCCTTTAGACACAGCACCTGAACGGACTTAAGCTTTGCGGACCGGCAGGAACTCATGAAGCTACCAATGCGCTAGCCTGACGATCGGCGTGGCGCGGCGGGAATGTTGTAGATCGCCTGCACCCGGAGATACCTACACTGAACTCTTTTCGGACATGGGTTCGACTCCCATCGCCTCCACCAGCAAAAAGCACCTAGATTCGTTAAAATCTAGGTGCTTTTCTTTGTTTATACCACACTATTTACCACATTTTCGGATTTTAGTGTGTTTTTATCCCTGTCTGATCTCGATCTTCCAGCCCTGTTTTTCAGGCGGCAGCGGCTGCCCTTCCTTATCGCTATTCATGCGCTGGTCAATATCTGCCAGCTGCAAAAAGGCCGGTTGGATTTCTTCAAGCCAGTGATAGCCAACGGATGTATGACAGCGGGGGCAGCAGTCAACAAAGCCGTCAAGCTCCACGGCTGCCACAAGCGGATAAACAACAAAGGTCTTTTTGCAATGGGGGCAGGTCAGGTGCATTTCCAGCATGGTTTTACGCTCCTTCGTTCTTGTTGAAGATAAGACGGTCAAGGCTATATGCGGTTGCGTCACAAGTATGATTGTCCCGATCTGGCACACTGGGCAGGAAGTTCCCGTCTTTATCCGTGTCGTATTCATATTGTGAAAACTCGCGGTAGATGTTCGGCGTGCGCCGGGGGTCAACCACAAGCGTCCGTTTTTGTAACCACTTGATGCGGTAGTTCACACAGCCGGGGTGCTTGGTACAGGGCCGCGCCTGCAAGCCGTATGTACGCAAGTCCATGATGCTCTTGGGTTCGGCGCAGTCGCAATAAATAACCTGTTCCGGGGCTGTTTCTGCGCCTGTGATGGGGTTCTTTCTGGTTTCGCCCACATGGTCAAGGCCGTGCGCCCTGATCTCGGCGGCAAGGGCTTCATTTGACAGGCCGCGCTTGTAAATTTCATCTGCAAAATAGATAGTTTCGGTGCTGCGGTCGTAGTACAGCACCACAACGGCAGCAGGGTCAGACGCAAAGCCGAAATCAACACCGACATAGCGGTAACACTGCATTTCAAGCTCTTCGTCCGCGATCTCGCGCACTTCCAGCGTGGTGAATATCTCGCCGCCGCTGCCGGTGGGAATGCCCAGATACTCATGATCGTACACTTTCGGGTTTAGGCTCTGGATGCGCTGGGCTTCGTTCAGAAACACCTCTCCCAGCCATTCCGGGGGCACCTGGGTGTAATCCGTGTGCAGGGTCAATGCTTCCTCGTTGGGCTGCTGGATGAACTTATTTGCCCAGTTATTCAGGGACACAGGCGGGTTGAAGCTGCGGAACACCACAGGCTTCCCGCCACGGCCTACAGACTGCATTACGCTGCGGACGAAATTTTCACCGGGCAGCTCTGAAAATTCCTCAAACCACACCCATCGGAAAAAGCCCTTTGCAGGCTTGATGGACTTGATTTTGCTGTTATCGTCCAGCCCTCGGAAGATGATCTGTGCGCCGGTGGGAATGTAGGTGCAGCGCATGGGTGACACGGTGCAGCTCCACAGGTCAGACACGCCCAGCGCGTCAATAGCCCACTGGATTTGTGCAAACACGGATTCCCGCAAGGTGCTGCCCCACCGCCTGAACACCACAGCAGAGCCGGTGCCGGTGGGGTCTTTCTGAATGCCGTCCACGATCTCCAACGACACAAAAGAGGATTTGCAGGAGCCACGCCCACCGGGCAAATTGTAGTAGGTGTGTGCATCGGCTGCTATATCCTCATGCAGGGCGTGATATACAGCCGCTTCGTGCTCGGTGGGGTCGATGCCCTGCACGCGCTTAAACGTGGCAGCTCTGGCCGCTTTCCGGGCCTGTAGTGCCCGGATGCGCTTTTCCAGTCGGTCAAGCTCCATTCGCTTCCACCTCGTCCAGCAGCTTTTCCAGCTCTGCCAGCTTCTTCTGCTGTTCGTCAATGCGGATGCAGTTTAGAACGCTGTTGCAGCAATTTGTGATAGCTGTTGCCCGCTGCGGGTCGATCTCGTTATTCAGCAGCATATTTGCGATCTTGGACAGCGTGCGGCGTACCTCTGCGGGAGTTGAAAGTTTGATCTTCAAATATACTCACCTCGATACAAAAAGGGCGCACAGGTCAGCCCCGTGCGCCCAGATGATGCCATATCAGGCGATTGCCTGATAATAGATGCCCTTTGCTTTGTTTTCCAGAACAAACGCGTCGTAGTAAATACGGCCCTCCACCAGACTGCCGGACAGGAAAGGCGGGTCAAGGTGAATCTTGTACTCTGCCAGTTTGACCGGGGCCACGGTAGCCACGGGATGCGCGATCATGAAGCCAAACTTCGCGGGCAGGCGGTTAGACGCGATCTTGACCACATTCAGGCCGTCCAGCTGGGCAATAACGCCCTTCTTGCGCAGTTCTGCACCAATGTCCTGATTGTCAAAGGTGGCCTTGGACTGCTTCAGGAGCGTGTAGGTGGTCGGGGTCAGAATGAGCACGCGATCAGATGCGGGCACCTCTGCATCATCCATCTGGGCATTTGCCGTGATGATCTGCGTATAGATGTTTTCAGCGGTCAGGGCTGCGGCTTCCGGCTTAATGCCTGCATTTGCTGCCATCACGCTGTAAACATAGGAGTCAATCTCCGGGAACACCTTCTCACGCTGCTGGCGTGCCAGAGCGCTGGCGGCGGCAACCTGCATCTTGGTTTCGTCCGTGTCCATCTTGTCCACCTCGAAAGTGAACGAACGATCTTTGTTGATCGTGAATGTCTCGGTGGTGGCCTGCAGGGTGCTGATCGTGCCATACTGAGACTTATTCCCCTCGAGAATGGGGCCGTTGCGGTTGAAGTCCTCCATCTCGGTGGACTGCATCTTATACAGCTTGATGGTCTTTGCGCCGTCAAAGCTGAAATCCTTGTTCGTCACAAGGCTGGTTTTGCTTTCGGAGTAAAACTGTTCGTCTGTATATGCCTGGAACTGGGTTGCTAACTCAATAGCCATTTATAGATCCTCTTTCAGTTGTTCAGACCGAAAGCCCGCTTCAACTCAGCGTCTTTATCTTTGCCCTGAGAAAGCCACATCGGCGGGGTGTCCACCTTTGCGCCGGTGGTCGTCTTAGTGACGCTGTACCCATTGCCGGTGACGCTCTGCACCGCCTTTACAGCGGTCTTGAACGCTTCCGGGTCGCTGGTGTCCAGCTTATCCAGCAGTGCCGCGCTGATATGGTTATCAGTCAGATACTGCTTGCAGGCTTCCCGGGCTTCCCACTGGCTGAAACGCTGGCTTTTGGCTTCCAACGCTTCCTCGCGGGCTTTCAGATCTTTTTCTCGTGCGTCAAGGTCGCCCACGCGCTCGGCACTCTTGGAGCGCTCACGGGCAAGCCGGTCTGCAACGATGGTGTTTACTTCGGATTGTGAAAACATCCGCTCAGAGCCGTTATTTTCGGGCTGCTGGGCGGCGCTGGGGGTAGGGTTGGGATTTTCCATTGATAGCACCTCATTTTCCGTATGAGTAGACGTAAAAAGCAGCAGGTGGCAAACCTTATGCCGCGCATGGTGCACCGGGGAAAGGAAAAGTCCGGTGCAAGGGGTATGTCCGCT
The DNA here is from genome assembly GCF_040096475.1 of Faecalibacterium faecis. Classification (NCBI taxonomy): domain Bacteria; kingdom Bacillati; phylum Bacillota; class Clostridia; order Eubacteriales; family Oscillospiraceae; genus Faecalibacterium; species Faecalibacterium faecis. The sequence continues at coordinate 104,029 of NZ_JBBMEP010000009.1, forward strand.
CCTGCAATGCTGGGCGCTCTGATCGTGGGTCATGGCACACCCACAGCCAGACCGTGCAGCAAAGAGCAGTCAGGAGCCGGACGGCGCTATAATCCGCCTGCTATGGTCAGTATACCACATTCTGTTGTAAAATGCAAATATAATGCTATTCAATGTCAATTTATTGCTACATTGCGTTTCTGCTGAGACAACTGTAAACTGTATGCGCCGTAGCTCATGCCCATAGCATCAGCCATCACAGCAGCTTCGCCCAGTGACAGCCGTTCGCCGTGTTCCGCATGGTATGCAGCCCATGCCAGAGTACGGACGCGGGCCCGTTCCTTTTCGTCCTGGGCTTTCCATACTGCACATTCAAGGCAGCGGCTTTCATTGGCAAAATGCCACATCACAGCGCCGCATACAGGGCACTTCTTGAGCTTCGTTTTCGTCATGGTATAGAATGACCTCCGGCAAATAAAAAGAGCGCACAGCGGCCTGCTGGGCCGTCATACGCTCTCAGGGGTGGGGGTGGCGCTATGTACTCAACGCACCACCGTTAAATTTTACGCGTTGTAATGGTCTGAAAGAGCGTCTGTACTACGCTCATATTGTACCATAAAACGGACGCAACTGCAAGAATATCACCTTGCAATGTCATTCTTCGGCTGCTTCTTTCTCGTAGTCGTCCAGCCATGCTTCCACAGTAGGAATATTCATCGGCGGCGGGGCAACAACGGTGTTGGTCGCTGCATCTGCGATAAAGAAAGTGAAAGTGTGCTCGTCAAAACGAACGTCCAGACCAAAAGTATGGGCACGCTTCATCTGCTCAATAAGCCGGATCATCCCTCGCTGTTCGTCCTCGTCCAGCTTCTCAAAAGCCACGCACAGGGCTTCTAAAGATTCTTCTCTCGTCATGTTGCACACCCCCTTACCGGATGCCGCTGAACCACATCACAGCGGCACCCACGAAGAACATCAGCGCCACAGGGGCGACACAAGAAAATTGATAAGCGGTGTAACCAAACATTGAAAATCCCTCTTCTTTCTGCTAAAATGAGGGCGGGAAACATTACTGCAATGCGTTGTCCCGCCATTTGCCGCCCGTCCCTGTTGGCGCAGGGAAAGGCGGCTTTCTGTTTGTCGGCGGTCTTGGGCTTACTGCTGGGGCAGGTCGCTCACCCTGACAGACAGAACCGGCACGCCTTCAGCGTTCACCATCGGAACAATCTTCAGCTCTGCGCTGGGTTCTTTGGCGTTAGACTTGTCATGGAACAGCAGAACAACGCCCTCGCTAGGGTCGCACCCATCTTCTTCATGCAGCGGCTTCAGCAGGCCGAAGTAGTTGGGCAGCATCGAAGAAATAGAATCGGTGTCAAGATCAACGTCCGGGTTAAAGCCAGGCGTATAGTTGATGTCGGGCAGTCCCAGTGCTGCACGCACCATCACAGGGTAACGCGTAGCCAAACGATAGGCATTCAGCTGCGCCGCGTCTGCACACTTCCGTGCCAGCTCTGCCAGAGTAACCACCGCCTGCCCATCAACTGCCAGCAGTTCCGCTGCGTCCAAGAAGTCGGCGTATGCACGGTGAAACTCTGCACTGTTCTCATAGCGGATAAGATCGTCCATCTTAACGATCTCATTGGCAGCGCACTGGGTATCGTTGACGGTCTGGGGCTGCTGTTCTTCGTCACAGATGAACGTGCCGATCACAGAGCCGTCCGGGGTAATGGTCAGCAGGTCGGAGTAGCCCTCGTAGGCACTTTCAAAGGTCAACAGGGTGTTGCCCTTCTCATTGCGGGATGCATTCAGCAGCTTCTCGCCGTTCAGGCACTCGCCGATGGTGTCAACGCTGGTGGTGTTGAAAAAATGCTTCATTTCGTTCATGGTAAAATCCTTCCTGTGCCCGTACTGGGCACGATCAAAATATCAACGCGCTCTTTTTTGAGCGGGTCGGCTTAGTTGGTGCGGGTCATGCGCTCCACATAGATCCAGATCAGGCGCAGTTTGCGCAGGTTTGCCTTTTCCAGCAACTTGGTGATTGCCTCAACATAGCGGTCACGGTTTACCTGTGTGTCGTTCACAAAATCACCCCCTCACGCGCTCTTGCTGCTGTCGCTGATCTGAGCAGCAGGCTGGGTGCCCTGCGTCAGCTGGGGCGCTGTCTTTGGGGTCTGCAGGGCTTTTGCCGGGGCTTTTTTAATTGCCTGCATGAATGCCGGGCGATAGATGCGGTTCATCTCGCTCACGCTGGTATCACGGGATGCAAGCAAGCTGCGCATTGCGGACGGATTGCCGTAGAGCTTGCGCACAGCTTCCGGCAGAGCGTTAAATACATCCCATGCCCGCGCAAGGCACTTTTCCCGGCTGTTTTCTTCGTCCAGATTTCCACCGTTCCGGGCGCACTCTAGCTCGCTGTCAATCCGTTTGGCCGCTGCCAGAGTGCTTACCCACATCTGTTCCGGGGACGGCAGCGCGTCAAGCTGGATGTCCCGCACAGCTTCCTGCCAGTCAGCAAGGAACTGTTTCGGATAGCGGCAATTACCCAGTGCAGCATAGAAAGCTGCTTCGGCAATATCATCCGGCACAGTGCCCAGATTGGCCGTGTAGGCTTTCAGCTGAGCGGTTATGGTTTCATCAGAAAGGTGCTGCTCGAAGTAGTCCATGCGGGTCTGCATCAGTTCTTTTACCTTTTCAAGGGTCATTTTGTATCACGCTCCATTCTTTCGCTTGAGGTTTTCGATTATTCGGCTGATCTGGTCGCCAGCGCTCTCAAACTCTGGCACGGTGCTGGCGGGCTTGTCCTTGTCCAGCGGATAAAACTTTAACCATCCCTGCCGCGTGGCCTGCTTGATGATCTGCACCCATTCACAGCGGTGAAATTCTTCATCCAGCTGCTGGCACAGGCTGCGGCGCATGGTATCTGTTAGGCTCTTGCGCTTTTCCTTGCGCATTCGGTCGTAATCCTGAAGAGCTTGCAGCAGTTCACCGTCACCATCGGCAAAAGATGTGAAAATATCCACAGGGGGAGTATCAGGCTCACCAGCCGCGGCAGCGGCGTTGCTCTCCTGTTCTAACCTACACTTCTCTACACTATCCTTCACTGTACTATACTGCGGTTCCTGCTGGTTTCCGTTTTGGTTCCTGATTGGTTCCGAAATGGTTCCATTGCCAGAAAGGATGTAACGCTTTGATGCTGATTCTTTCAGCAGTGCAAGCTCGTTTTGAAACATAGTCTTGCGGTAACGGTCACTCTTGAGCGTGTTGTTTACCTTCCAGTCAGTCACAACAAGCACACCAGAACTGAACGAAATCACATAACCAGCGGCTTCCAACTGCTTCAAATCACCAGTAGTGCATCCGATGGTGCGCACGATGGTGCGGGGGCTTGAAACAAACCCGTCATCATCGGCACGCATACCCAAATGAAAGTAGAGCGCCTGCGTTTTGGACGGTAGGTCAAGAAAAGCGTCGGTTTCCACCACGTCCACCGAAAACATTCTTTTATTTGCCATCATGCGCCCTTCTTGCTCTTGGGAGACGGTTCAAAGAAAAACTCTCCGATCTGCTCCCGGGGAATGTTCAAGACAGCGGCCACGCGGGTGATCTCTGCACTTGTCCACGGTTGATAGCCCTTCATCCGGGCGGTCATGGTGCTTTTTGCCATGCCTGCGGCCTGTGCAACATCGCCCTGCCGCATCTCGCATTCAGCAAAGCGCACACGCAACTTGTGAAATGGTTGATACATTTAGTCCACCTCTTTTAATTCGTCCAGCGGCACGCCCAGTGCGGCAGCGAGCCGCTTCGCGTTCAACGGATTCATGGAGCCGCCGCTGCGTGCTTTATTGACGATAGAGCGAGAAATGGTTCCGCGCTCGCACACATCAGCAATACGCAAATCAAGCTGCGCCATACGGGCAATCACTTTCACACGATTCAATCGCATTGTAAAAGACTCCTTTCGTACTATCGCTTACTGTTCGGACTAGGTTCTAAGTTGCTGAGAAACTTTTGTTTCTGTCTGTATTATAGCAGAGCTAAAAGTTACTGTCAAGATGATTGCAGAAATTTTTATTGCTGTTCAAACCGAATCGTGGTACACTATATAAAAAGGGGGGGCATTGGGGATGGAGCAAACCATCGGCGCAAAAATTAGAGAACTCCGAAAAGCGCGAGGCTTGACGCAAAAGGAACTCGGAGAAAGGGCTGGAATTGCCGAACCAACGATACGCCGTTATGAACTCGGAAAATTAAACCCGAAATTTGAAACTGTACAGAAAATTGCAAAGGCGTTAAATGTACCGGAAGCGTTCTTTTATCCGATTGACGAACAGATAGAAACAGCCAAAAGGGAAGCTAAAAGCGAACTTTGGGCAGCTGAAACACTTGCAAGGGACAACGGGAAGCCGTGGGACGTTCCGACTTATAATCAAGAGCGAGAGCGTGTCATTCTAGATATGTCGCGGCGTTATTCTGTTGCTCCTGAGATTCTTTTTGCCTTTATCCCACAGCGTACAGATGATGAATATAGCAAAGGTGCGATATATATTGACTCCACCCATGAGGGAAGCGCCAAAAGTAAAGCCCGGAACTTGTTCAACTCGCTGCAATCCGATGTCCAAAAGAAAGCCGCCGTGCAGATTGCAATAGATGATCTGTGGAACCGTTACGGAGAAAAGCCGCTGCCCGTATTTGAAGCAATCCTATCAAAGTGCTACGAAGAAAATGATGCTCACACGCTGAAGCTGGTTGAAGATTTGGAAGCGCTCGTATATGCTCCCGATAAAAAATAAAGCCCACTGCGCAGAGCACAGCAGGCGGGGGGTGTCGCGTTTCACGACACCCACTGACGGGCAATCATTGACATAGAAAGAAGGTGAACCAATGGAATTGACCATAGAGAACCTGCGCACACTGGCTCAGGGCGGGCAAATCTTTCTAACAGCCCATTCACAGGCCCGGCTTTATGAGCGCGGTATCCTGCTGGCAGACATTCGGCAGGCCATCCAGAGCGGGAAGATCATCGAATACCGTCCGGATGATTACCGCTGTCCGTCCTGTTTGGTGCTGGGGGTCAATCTGGCAGGCCGCTGGCTGCACGTTGTGTGCGGTATCCATGAGGGTGCATTGTGGATCCTCACAGCCTACTGGCCAGATCTCGACCACTGGAACGCAACGTATACTGAACGAAAGAAGAAAGGGGAATAAATTATGACTTGCTTTTTCTGCAAGGGCGAAATGAAGCCCAGCACGACCATTCACACGGTGCAGCTGAAGAACTGCGTTGTGGTTATCAAAAATGTTCCCTGCATGGAGTGCGAACAGTGCGGTGAAGTCGTGCTGTCTGCCGATACAGTGGAGAAGATAGAGCGCATTTTGCAGACGGTCGAAAAGGCTGTTGCTGAAATTACCGTGGTCAACTTCCCGGATTGTGCAGCATGAGCAGGCGAACGAACAGCGCCGTTTGGCAGGAAGCTTACAGCCGGTGGCGGGTGGCGGTGCAGAAAGACGGCCAGCGCCGGTATTTTTACAGCAGCACCCCAGGCCGCACAGGCCAGCGGGAAGCGAACCGCAAGGCTGATGCGTGGCTTGAGGACGGCATAGGCGCGAAAGTAGGCCGCGTTGAGGACGTGTATAAACTCTGGCTCGAGGGCTTAAAGCAGACCACCAGCGCAAGCAATTATGAACCGATCGAAAGCCGGTGGCGTACCTGGGTGCTGCCGATCATCGGCAAAAAGCGGGTCAATGCCCTGACGGATGCCGATTTGCAAGCCATCGTAAACAAGGCCGCTGCCGCTGGCAAGAGCCGGAAAACGCTGCAGTCCATTGCCGGTGATCTCCGGGCCTTTTGCAAATTCTGCCGCAAAGCAAAGCTCTCCACCTATCTGCCGGAGGATGTGCAAATACCAGCCAGCGCACGCCTGAAGGGCAAGAAGGTCTTGCAGCCAGATGATTTAATAAAGCTGTTCAGCATCGACACGACATTGTATCGCAACAAGCGCGTGCACGATGATTATATCAACGCATACAGATTTGCGGTGCTTACCGGCTTGCGGCCCGGGGAACTGCTGGGCCTGCGCTGGGCAGATATCAAAGGCAGCACCGTCAACATCTCCCGTGCCATCAACGTAAAAGGGCAGGAGACGCGCGGAAAGAACGAAAATGCTTGCCGGTCATTCGTCCTGCCGGACGTTGCAAAAGCTGTCCTAGAAGCTCAGAGGGCTATCACCGGCCATTGTGAAAGCGTGTTCTGTCTGGAAACAGAGCGCCGGTTTTATAAGCGCTGGAAAGTGTTCTGCGCTGCCAACGATCTGCAGCCGGTCAGTCTGTACGAATTGCGGCACAGCTTTGTCTCCGCAATCAAGACGCTTCCCGCCGGGGAGGTCAAGGCGCTTGTAGGCCACAGCCAGGACATGGACACATTCGGCCAGTACAGCCACGCTCTGACGGGTGAGGATGTGCAGACCGCGCAGGCCGTCAATGCGGTATTTATGAAGCTGTTGCACGGCTGAAAAATACCACAGTTTTTACCACACTTTCAGATTTTAGGGAACTGGGTGCGGTTCTATGTGCAGAATTTAAGCCCATAGCAACGCCACATTTTCAGACTGAAAATTGCGATTTTTTCACGATAGAACGGCGGGAATTGGTTCGACTCCCATCGCCTCCACCAAACAAGAAAAATCCGAACCTGTTTCCGATTGGAGAAGGGTTCGGATTTTTCGTTTTCTTCGGGTATAACAATGAAGGCTCCCGTGGACGGCGCAAAACTCCGATACCTTGTCATAGACCGTAAGCCACTAACAAAATTTGGAGGATGCGATTATGAAGTACGATGCAAGAGCCTGTTTGTTCAATATGGATACCGGGTGTGTGGAGTTGACTCTCCAAGATGGGAGAAAAATTTCCATTGACTGCACCGGGGTTGAGGATGCACTGGACGTGACCATGGCGCAGAGGTCGGAGTTAGACTATCTCGTCTATAATGACCCGCTTGGCTATGCGGATTTGATTCTGAACGGTGACCCGGAGGAATATTTGAAAAATGCAGCCGGGAGCCATGGGCTAGAAGATTGAGGGCAAAAAAATAAGAGGTGTGCCCAACTGGACACACCTCGGTGAGATACATCTATATAAGGCAGGGCGTTCCCTTTACTGGGAGCGTCCTGCTGTTTTTATGCTGCAACAGGCAAGGCTTGTAGAGCTTCCTGCTCTTTCAGCCATTCCTCATATTCACGCTGGCCTTCCTCGCTGTTGAAAAACTCAACCATGGAGGGATAAAAGCAACGTGCAAGGGTCTTGATTGCTTCATCCGGGTAGCCGGATTTGTTTGACTTCTTCTTTTTATTCAAATGGTATCCTCCGAAAATCAAAGTTCCATATCCTGCCCGCGCCTGCGGTTTCGCTGCTGCACATTCATGGTGAGCTCCTGCTTGGGGGCAAGAATCTTTTCCAGAAAGCCGCGCACCAGTTCAGGCGCACGGTGGAGAGCATCCAGATAAGGCTTCACATCATACCAAAGGTCGTGGTACTTGTTGCTCCAACGAACGGCCTCCTTCTTGGCGGTGGAAAGTTCTTCTTTCAAGCGGCGGTTCTCCACGTCCATCATATAGCC